>WAOJ01000095.1 GCA_015521275.1 Desulfurococcales archaeon
CACCAATGGCGTGAGGGTCTTCGTGACGCCGACTCATATGTGGGTCGAGGTCTGGACTCCCGGGGGCTGGGTCCCTTGGGACCCCTCCCCGCCACAAGCCACTTCGGCTTCACAAGAAAGCGTTCAGAGGCTTCCCGCTCCTAGAACTTTCCAGCTTCCACAAGCAATCGCTCAGAAACCCAAGAGCGTTGGCGTAAGTAACAACTTCAGGATAAGCGCTAACATATATGCAGTAATACTCTCACTTTCAATAGTAGCATTGGTACTAAAGGCCCTCTATCCTTGGTTAAGGGCTTGGCCCGTGGCATTTAGGAAGTGCGTGGAGAAAAGCCTGAACGTCAAAGGACTCACCCTCAGAGAACTGGCCAAGGTTACTGGAATAAAGGAGTTGGAAAAGGTCCAGCTGAAATACTTGAGGGAAGGTAAGTGGGGAAGCGAGGGCCTTATCAAGGCCGTATTGTGGTGCATGAGGGAAAGGCTTTGCACCCTCTTCAAGCAGCGGTCACGGGCTTGCTACTCTTCTCGGCCTTCATCATAGCCCTGACCGCTTACCAAGCTTCGACCGAGGTTATTCCAGATATAAAGCTTTTTGAAGAAACTATTTACGTGAACGGAAAGGAAAGGGCACTGGCTGAGGAGGCAGTGGATGAGGTCAATAGGAGGGTAAAGATGCCTTATAGGCTCTTGCTCCTCCTATCGCTGAGGCACGCAAAGGAGTACTTGAGCTATGGAGCTTACGGACCAGCCGTCTACGAGGCCTCCAGAGCCTATAGGGTATTTAGGAGGCTCTCGCGAACCACTTCTCTATGAGTCCCATTTTGACCAACTTCTTATAACCATATCCTACCTTTATGAGGTTCAAAACTTTCTCTCTGTTTTCCGGCTTGACGTAGCTACCACCGACTGCGGTAGCTCCCATTAGCTTGGCGAAGTACGGATGAACAGTTGCGGTCGGCCCTATTAGGAGTTTCTCCTTGGCATCAAGCTTTTCAAATATGATTAGGGACCTGGGGTCAAGCAACGAAGAGCCAGTAGCTATTATCGCGTCTCCTCCCTCTTCGAGGATTATGTATGACCCTGGATAAGCTTCAACGCCCATTTCCTTGGCTTCGCACCTAAACTTGTGGTTGTCCTCATATAAGACAACTTTTATTTTATTTCTCACGAGCTCCATCATTACGTTCCTCATATATCCAACCATTATTGCTTTGTCCCCTTCTTTCAAGCCTAATATTGCTATCAAGTCTTTGTTCCCGAACTCCACTTCGCCCCCTCGGTCTATCCAGAGCTGAGTTAAGGCGGAGAGGGTTGCCATCGCGAGGGAAGTTTCTATGGGCCCCTTCCAAGCGGCCTTGAACACGTTCCTAACGTATTCGTTTCTTGAGGGTATGTAGCTCGGCGCCTCTGCCTCTGGGGCATAAGCGAAGCCCACCGAACCCTCGACTATTGCATAGGCCAACTTGCTACTAACTCCGAAGTCCTCTAACTTTGAGGAGGAAAACGAGTTCAGTGGGGACCTTAAGGTAGCTATTAGTGCGTTGGATAAAGCGTTCAAAGCTCATTCCCGGTTCTAGCTAAAGCCTTTAGAAAAAATTAATTTGACGTGCCCTCTAAAAGAGGAATTGGTTCGACGTTCATATAGACTATAATTTGTTTCCCGCGAACTTCTATATTATTACAAGGTATAACTTCACACAATTCCTCACGTAAGTATTCGAGGCTTTCGGGGATGAAGATAGGGATATAAGGTAACTTCTTGGGCTCAGACATCTCGCACAGTCCCTTGTAAAGGGATATAGGGTAAGGTATTTCATTTTTAACACGACATTAACGCTGTTAATGGTTAAGAACGTACCTTAAAAGCCTCTTCTAAGGCCTTTAGTGGTTCCACATACTTGTTCTTGGCTATGTTGAAGGCTATCAAGCTTCTGTCCCAATCTATCCACCCTGCTCCGCTCTTCTGGAGCCCCACCAAGTTACCTTCTTCATCGAATGAGAACACGATCCTAGTGTCTAGGACGGCTTCCTCTTCTAAAGATGGGTCTACCAAGAACACGTTGCCCAAAGCTCCTATGGTAACGCTCACGACCCTCTTCCTAATCGGCAACGGTTCTACGGGAGGACCTATTATCTCCACGCTTCCATCCTCCAGCACTTCGTATTGAGGTATCTTGGCGTCCATGAGTGCAGCCATTGCCGCTAGCATGGAGGCGTCGAACAAGTTTCCGTCGTGGTCCAATACGTTTATGTCAACCCACACGACCCAGACCTTCTCTCCCGGTATTATGGCGAGCTTCTCCAGGTCTATTGCTTGACTCTCCCTCAAGGCTCTGTCCACTACCCTAGCAACCTCTATAGCGTTCTCGTCAGGAGGTCCGGGCTCAAACTCTGAGGAAGCTATGGGCAAGAACTCAGCACTCACGTTAAGTACTCCTTGGTCTGGGGTGTCCGGGAAGGGCCTACCGGGCTCTATCTTAATGCCGGCTAAGACTTTCGTGTGGCCCAGTTCTACTAAAGCGCTTCCGTGGGCCTTTCCCGCCGCTCCCAGTGTTATCCTTATTTCTCTGAATTGGTCCAGCTTCCTCTTGTCTATCCTGCTACCCCTCCTAGCCAACGAATATATGGTTTCCTTCTTCAGCTTCGGCACTATGGGTATGTTGAATGGAGTGATCGACATGCCTCACACCCCCTTGTACTTACTTCCCAAGACGTTCCTCTCCATTTCATAAATTTTCCTTAATCCCTCCCACGCCATCGAGAGGGCCTTTGGGAACTCTTCTGGCTTCAAGACGCCGTTTAGCTGCAGTAGGACTATCTTCTTCAATCCCACTATAGCAGCTACGGGCATGTCTGCTTCTCCGTACTCATCCTCCACTTGGTCTATGTCCAGTACCAGTTGACCATCTACCTTACCCACGGCGACTCCGGCTATCAGTCCTCTCATGGGTATTCCGGCATCTGCCAAGGCTAGGGAAGCGGCAGTTATGGCAGCAGTCCTAGTGCCTCCGTCGGCTTGGATGACCTCTGCAAAGACGTCTATGACCGTCCTCGGGAACAAGTGCGTTAATATCGTTGCTTCCAACGCTTCCCTTATTACCTTGGATAGCTCTATTTCCCTTCTGCTCGGGGCCGGGCTCTTCCTATCATCAGTACTGTATGGGGCCATGTGGTATCTGAACCTGATTACCGCTCTGTCCGGCAAGACCATCGCTTTCATGGGCGGTTCCCTCGGGCCGTAGGCGGCAGCGATCACCTCCGTCCTACCCATCTTTACTCTGGCCGAACCGTCTGCATTATGGAGGATGCCGACTTCCATCTCTATGGGCCTTAAGTCCATCGGTCCTCTTCCGTCGTGTCTCTTACCGTCCTTAAACAGCGGGAAGGGCGGCTTCTTTCCGCTCATAGCAATC
>WAOJ01000096.1 GCA_015521275.1 Desulfurococcales archaeon
CGTAGATCTCTTTTAAACCTTCATACCTTGACCGGGAGGTTCATATTGGAGGACCTTCGAGCGATGGCTTAGCCTCGAATATGAACCGATCGGTAAATTACATCAAGAGCATTGAAAAATTTGGTGTTGAATGAACACCTCGCTCGGAACGTCATGGAGCCTCAAAGATTCGGAAAGAGACCATAAGATTAGGGGAAAGAAGAGATCAAAACGTCACCAAAGCCTGCGGCCCTCCCGCTGCCTACTCCGAACAATGAGGCGTGGTAGAGTATTTCCTTCAAGACTTCGCTTTCTTCTCTTACCCAGTAAAGCACCGAGCCGCTTGTGGCAGGAAGCCATTTGCCAGAATAGTAGTACCAGACCTTGCCCACGCTGTGTAGAGAAGAATGATCTTCCACTAAAGCTTCTTCCAGTTCCATTAGGGCATCTCTGTAGTTGTCTCCATAAAGTGAATAAGCGTTTGTGGAGAACACATACATAGGTATGGGCAAGAACCTCGACCTCAAACCAACTCCCATTAGCCAGGGGTCTCTAAAGAGGGCGGGGCCCCTGAACTTTATGGATATGCCTTCGGAGATGGAAATATCGATGGGGACTTCCTCAACGCCTAAGGTCTCTACACTTATCTCTTTTCCACCTATCTTCATCTTGCAGTTGCCAAAGGAGTACGCCTTATCGACCAACTCTTTTGGACCTGAAAGTTCGAAGTAAGCCCTTGAAGGGACCTTCACCTTTCCTATCCCTTTAGGCTTCGTATCTTTACAAAAGGAGCACTTAACGACCTTCCTAGGGTAGATGGCTCGTCCTTCCGCGTCCAAGAGGGGGGTTACGTGTACTTCCTTTAGCCCGCCTTCGGTGGCGAAGACCTCCTCGAAGGAGGGCTCTACGCAAATTAAGTAGCTCTTCACGATCTTAGCGGTGTAATCGTTAAACTCTGTGGGCGTTAGCTTGACCTCAACCCTCACTCTCTTGAAAGAGGACAGATCCTTTTGTACGCGCAACTCTGACAAGGCTTCGACTTCACCCTCTTCGCTCTCCTCAGCGCGGTTTCAAAGTTGCTGATCTCCTTTAGCTCTTCAACCTTCCTCTCGAGCTCTCTGACCCACTTCTCTTTGTCTAACTTAATCCAAACCAATACGTCTGGCGTAAACACGCTTAAGCTTATGGGTAAGCCAAAGAACTCGTGTACCCCTTGGACATAGAAGGCTAAGCGGTATATACTCCTCTTGAGCGTCTTCCTCCAGTCGCTCGTCTGAACTACCTCGACCACCCAGGCTACGAAGGGCTCCGAGAACAGCCCCATGAAGTCCGGCCTCCCGCAGAGCCTCACTTCACCAAAGGAAGCGCAAATGGTTAAGGCGTCGGAATGGGTCCTCAGTCCCCTCACTCCGGGGTCCGCGAAGGCTTCGAAGTAGTCAAGCGACTTCAATATGGTAATTGCTTTCTTTTGAAACTCGAAGCCGCCTAGCGAGTAAGGGATGGAGCCCTTGGCTTGTGCAGAGGAGTAGAAGGCTCTGAGCGGACAAGTTGCCAAGTCATCTAAGGACCTAGCCCAATACCACTGCCCCTCTAGGCCTCCTCTCAGCCACGACGCCCTCAGCGACAGAAAGGGCTCGAAGGAAGTCTCTTTCAGATACCGGTATAACCACTGCTGAATCTTCCCCCTTGAGGATTTGGGAGAGCTTCTGCGCGATCTCCTTAGCCGTCTCCCAATTAATCCTTCCCGCATAAACGGATTTGGAAATACGAGAAAGACCGTAGCGTTGCAGCATTCTTCTTGCCTTGTCTCTAAGTCTGTCATCTCTGATGTCATACGCTACCACCACTATCATCCTTTATGTCCTAAGTTGCTACGCGAAGGAAGGTATTAAGCTCTAACCAAGACTCCCAAGAGCTTATATTCGTTTCCTACGCTTTTTACAACAGCTATTGAATCCTCCACGCTGAGCAGATACCTCATGTAGCCCTCATCTGACCTAACGAAGTACACTGGGTCCTTAACGTCCAACAAGGAGTACCTTAACGAGTTGGCCTTCCTCTTTCCAATTATTTGCTTTGGATAGCCCTTGAGCCCCCTGAGGACTGTGTTCAGCTGAAGGACCTTGCCCTCTATCTTCCTCAAGAAGTTCTCCGCTCCGCTACCGACTTCGATTGCTAGGTAAGCCTTCGTTGGTTTGCTAAAGATCGGTCTCCCATCTTCGTCTAACTCGAAGTTCCTAGCCTTTACTATTAACTCGTCGCTGCTTCCCCTGAACGCGGAGAACGAAAAGGTCGCTTCCCCTCCTAGGTAGAGCTCTCCCTCTTCCTTGAAGGGTTTGGCCTTCTCGTCTACCTCCTTTAACCACTTCTCAAGGGTTTCCGACTTCCCGAACTTGTCCCTAAAGGCTAAGTAGACGGTGAACTTGTGAGCGCTGAGCACGTTCCTTACCTTGCTTCCCCCCAGCCCAGCCCTCTCGAACCAGTCGGCAGGCCTCTCTGGGAATACCCTCTTGCTCCAGCTTACCAATTCCTCCCAGCTCATCTCGTCCTTGGGCCTCTCGACCCTCGGTAAGACTGCTACCGCTTCAGCTACCTCAGAGCCCCTCCCAAGCCTTCCTAGCCTCTGAACGAATTGGAACCAAAGCTTCGCCGTAATTATTCCGTAGTCCAAATCCTTAATGTCCACGCCGTATGAAATCGCCTCGTTTCCTACAATTACTGAGGCGCTCCTCGGGTCGCCGGAACAGCCCAGCTCTTCCTTAAGCGATGTAACGCAAACTACATCCTTTATCTCGCTCGAGAGCGTTTTGTAAATTTCATATACCGTTGCTACCTTATCCACAATTATTATTGCCTTTTTCCCCTTCTTAACCGTTTCTTTAATTTTATCCATTTTCTTCTTGACGACATCGGTCATTACAGTCTCTACTTGAGCAAACCTGGAGGGACCGGGCCAAGGCTTGGAGAACTCGACCATGTCCACTTCTAAGAGCGTCTTTCCCCTAACCACATCTTCCCCGGGCTTGGCCACTATTTCTTCATATTCGCCCAGTATTTCCTTTGCTACGTCAAACTCTTTAGTGCTTGTGGCACTACTAATTGCAATCTTAGTGTCGATAAATGGCAACGAAGTGTAAATGATTAGGAGAGCTATTGCCCCATAAAGGGACTTGGACGAGTAGGCGTGAAACTCGTCGAAGAACATGAAGGGCGAGAAGAGCAGCTCCGCACAGAACTTCCTTACGACAACCCTCTCCCTAGAGAGGGAAAACGCTTTGCTCACTTCTTTGTAGTTGAGCCTCCTTAACGCTTTGATAAGGACCCCAACCCTATAGAAGTTATCGTAGGTTCCGCTCAAGAGCAAGTATGGATACTCGGGCACGGTGAAAGTTATGCTTTCAAATCCCATATCCCTAAAGCTCAGGACCTTCCTACACAGCTCGTTTATGTTCTTCCACCCTTCCACGCTCTCCGACGTTATTTTGGTTAAGACGAACTTTCTGTTTCCACAGTCAAACGCCTTTAAGGCTCCCTCATCCCTCACCTTGGAGCACGATAGGGATAGGAGAGAAGAGATCGAGGCGAACTGGTCGTTCACCAGAGCCTTTGAAGGGTAAACTCCCACCTTCCCCTCCTCCTTCCTCAAGAGGAGGGTTAACGTCTTCCCGGCTCCGGTCGGAGCGTTCAACACGAAGTTCTCCTTAGCCCTCATAACTTCTTCTTGAAACTTCCTCAAAGTCAGAGTACTACTTCCTAAAGTTATCGTAGTAGAGCCCCTTTCTACAGTAGTTGGCTTTACTACAACGCTATTACTTCGCACCTCATACCCGAACAAGCCTTGACCACCTCGCACCCCTCCACCTCTGCCAGCCCCACGTCCTCGCCCGAGAAGGTAGAGAGCAGCGTAACGAATGACTTAATCTTGCATCCCAAGGTCTCGAGCATTCTCCTCTCAATGGGTACTGTGAGCCTACCTCCTTCTGCACTATAAACATTCGCTTCCTCTAGGACCGCTTTGAACAAGCCACTCCTCTTGCTCCCGACCCTAAAATAAATGCTGCTCGGTAGGTCCTTCGAGCTAACTACCACTGTCCTAAACGCCGTAGGAGGCACCATGGCTACCAATGTTACCATTCTAGGGGCGTTGACCTTTGGCCTTCCCCTGTACTCGCCCCAGCTCATGCCTCTCATAGAAAAGAAGAACCTCTTGTACCTAACCCTCACCGGCAGCGCAGCGTAGCTAAAGGTCTTCTTCACGAGCTTTCCCAAAGCGGAATAGCGCGGGCCCTCCGAGGACGGCCACGCGTAAGCTTCTGAAGGCAAGTTGTTTAAGGCATACGTCAAGGGGACCGAGCTTATGATCGCTTTAGGAGCGACGAGCAAGTGGGTCTTTTCGGTCAAGGCGTGCTTCACTTCGGAGGAGAAGAACAGTGGGCCTTGGAGTTCCAGCTTGGCAAAATAAACCTTCAAGAAATCACCTCCCGAAGATCAAGCTCTCTATGGAAGCCTTGAAGGTTAAGCTGTCCTTCCAAGCCTCCTCCACTATCGCGTCCAGCTCCTCCTCTCCCAAGCCCCTAAGCTCATCGGCCAAGTCCCTCTTCTGGACGACGACCTTTCCCTTCGCGCTTTCGACCACTTTGTTTACGGCTTCTTCCAAACCTACCTTCTTGTCGCCGACGAGTGCCTTGGCCACTTCATAGCCGGACCCCCTCTCGAAGTAGTCAAACGTTATGGCTGGTATGTGTACTTTGACCCTTCCGAAGTGGGTCACTCTGCCTCCGACTCTATCCACCTTGGCTATGCTGTGTAAAGTTAACAGAAGTTCTGCCGGGCTCATGTCCCTCAGCGCTAATTTTCCTACAAAGAGAGTGCCCGGTTCGACCAAGCTTAATGTGAATAGCGCGCCGGTCTCGCCCCCTTCCAT
>WAOJ01000097.1 GCA_015521275.1 Desulfurococcales archaeon
CCCTTTATCTTTACTCCTCCCACGGGCAAGACCTCTCCTCCGAGCCCTATCATTCCCGTCATGGCCGGATGCTTGTCACACTTCAGTCCCAAGATGTTTAGCAAGGTCAAGGTAGAGGCTAAGGCGCTCCCGCTGGGGCCCGCAGCCCTCAAAGTTACGTTATTGCCTATGTCTCCCAAGTAATACATGAAGTCCAAGGAAGTGAAGGGAACCCCGCTCACTATGCTAGCTGCCACTGCCGCTCCGCCCATGGAGCCTTGGAAGTCCGAGCCCAGCAAGGGCCCTCCGACGAAGACCCTCCCGTAGCCCATGACGACTGCTGCGCTCAAGTTTGAGAGTGCTCCGGAGTTCTTTCCAACCACTGCCGGCGCGAAGCCCCAGTAGCCCGTCGGCAACGAGTACAGCGATAACGAGTAAGCTATCGCTACGAGCCCTATCGCTAAGAGGAGCAGCCCTTTCTTCACGCGACCACCGGGCTTGGAATGCCTTAAGGACTATAATCCTCACCGTGAGGCGCTGGAGGCCTTCCACAAGAGGAAGGAAGATGCTAACCCCATTAAGGCTATCAATATTAGGTCATAGCTTCCAGGAATGCCTAAGGCTTCCGTATACTTGTACAAGGCCCCTCCTATTATCGGGCCTATTGCGTTCCCCAAGCCGAACATGGACTGCCTCCTGCCAAACTCCCTAGTGCCGGAAGAGAGCTGGGCTTGAGCTGCCTTAGAAGCGCTGACCGAAAGCATCGCGCCGAGTCTCCCCAAGGTCAAGAGGGCTATGAGCGTTAAGGGGTCCCTCACGAACGCTATTATTATTAATACTATGCTCTGGAAGGCCTTGAGGACGGAGGATAAGTGGAGCTTCTTGCTGGCACTCATCAAGTCTATCCTTCCAGCGACCAGTAAGCTGACGGTCAAAGTGACCAAGCCCGGAACCCCTCCCACGGCCGAGAAGATTAAAGGCGAGGCCGAGACGTATTGAAGCACATAAGCCGAGAATATTGGTCCCCTCATTCCCAAAGCCAAGCCGTTGAGGAAGGCCACAGCGTACAAGAGCCTCATGACCTTCCTTCCCTTTTTGCTCAGCTTACCCTTTACCTCGTTCTTTTTTACGAAGAACGGTATAGCCGTTAAGGGCAAAACGAAAATTACCGGCTCCTTCGGCCACCCCAAGACCGCTCCGGCGAATATGCTGCCCAAGGAGAAGCCCAAGTTGCTGGAGGCGTTGAGTTGGACCAAGCCCTTAGTTCCCCTCTTAGCAGCTCCCATCTCTATGGAAGGCCATATGAACCCGCTCCCCAAGCCTTGTAAAGCCCTTGAAAGGGCCAAGGTTGGGAAGTTCCAGCTTAATAGGACCCCTAATGTTCCCAAGGATATTAGAGCTGAGCCCGCCTTCGGCTTGCCTCCCCACCAGCTCGCCAAGGTTCTCGACAACATAAATGCGGTGTTTATTGCTCCTAACTCCAAGGCTATTCTTTGGGCGGGAACCTTATTGCTAATGGGTATTCCCTTAAATGAGAGCAACATGTAGGGTATTGAGATCATTATCGCTGAAGCGATGAAAGCTATAGAGAAGGCGGCTATCTCCTCTCTCAAGGCTCCCGGCTTTGGGGGAAAGGAGGGGCTATTGTACCCCGCCCCTGACCCTCCGGCTCATCGCCCGGTACACCGGCCTCGCCGGAGTTCTCTCAAGCGGGGCTGTACTCGGTTAGTCAAGCTTCAAAATAAGATTTCGCGCTCCACCACCTTTTCTCCGAACATAGCGGTTATGCTCGCCCCGATGGGCTCCACTTCCATGTCGAACTTTAGCACGTCGTTGGCCTTCAGCTCCTTCCTCTCAGCCAAGAGTTCCTTTGTCTTCATCCTAACCACCTTGTTCCCCGGGACGGTTGCAGTCACGTAGTATTCTCCTTCGAGCTTGATTAGGTAAGCGTCGCACTCAGCCTTTAACAACAACGAACTGCCGTCCTTACAGATCTCCAAGCACTCGACCCTTTCGCACTTCAAAGGGTTTAGCACCGCCTAACCTATCCTACCAAGGTTTATAGGTCAAGGAGAGAAGACTCATCACCCTTCAGGAGACCGTCGTTATTTCATCCCTCAGCGGCTCATGAGGGCGTGCTCAACCCTCACTTCGAAGCTCAAGCCCTTCTCCTCCAGAGCCTTCCTCAACTTCGAAGCCAAAGTCTTTATAATAGTTGAGGTCACCTCATAATTACCCAAGCCGTACATAACTTCGTACTCGATGTACGAATTGGTTATTGTTCTCACCTTAACCTTTGGCTCTATTACGCTGTACCTCTTGGTTGCCATTACTGCATTCATCACTATATCTTCTATCTCGTTCAGCTCCACTCCATGCTTCAAGCCTACCTTTATTTGCAACGTAAAGGGCAAGGACTTGCTGGGGATCCTTATGGGCTCCGAACTAACCAAGGGGTTAGGGACCCTTATTACCTCTTCGTGCTCTCCCCTCAGCTCCACGAAGAAAGGCGTTATCCTCTTAACCCAACCCCTTATGCCCCTAGTGAGTATCACGAACTCTCCGACGCTTAATGCCCTAGAGACGACCAACTGATAGTAGGCTATCAAGTTCTTTATTATCTCGTGGAGAACCACGGGTATGATCACTATGGAAGCTATTAAGAGGAAAGCGAGAGCTGAAGAGGATATGATACCAACTATTAAGCCAACTATTATCATGGAGACGAAGACGTAGTTTATCAAGTGCTGGAGCTCTTTGCTACTCACGACAGTTACTACTTGCCTCTCAACCATTTCCTTCAGAAGCCTGTACCTTAGGTACAGATACAAGGTGGTAGTAACTATTAGATATAACGCCAAGGCGAGCACGTTCAAGCTCTCACCTCAAGGCGTCCTCCACTTCGTCCTCCTTCCCTTGGGGTACTAGGAGTATCAATAAGTGACCCGTCTCTATTACTAAATCGTCTTCCGGTTCCAAGAACCTTTTTCCGTCAAATACGGCCAAGATCATGACGTCTTCGGGAAGCACGCTCTTCACCTCTGCCAACTTCATTCCCACTATCTTGTCTCCGGGACTCACCGCTAGGGTATATATGGTATATTTGCCGCTCAAGATGTTTACTATGGGTACCAGGGAGTACTTCCCCTCTATGTAGTCAACGACCAAGTTGGCAGCTATAACTGGAGAAGGCAAGCTTAACTCCGCCAGTCCCAAAGTAGAAATTAGATCCGAGGCCTTGCTGCTCCTAGTTATTACTATTATCCTCCCCACTCCGTATTCCTTTGCTATAGCGGCCACGAACAAGTTAACCTCATCTCTGTCCGTCGCCGCTATTACAGCATCGAAGCTCTGGAGCTCTATCTCTTCATAAAGAGATGGGTCCGTGGCGTCCCTATGGAGGACCATTACGTCTGCCTCGTTGCTCAGAGCCGTACACTTCGCTTCATCCTTGTCTACCGCTACTATGTCGTGACCCCTCTTGCTCAAGTTTATTGCTATGTGCCTTCCCAGCTCTCCTATTCCAACTATTAATATCTTCAAACTACCACCCCAGCGCTTGGGCAGAAAGGAGTAACGACCAAAGCAAATAGAGATATGGCTTCTTGACCACTTCCAAGTTCTTCATGACCAAAATTAACATCGTTATGTAGCTTATTAGGGCGAAGGGTTCTAGCATTAAGTATTGTAGGAGGTATGCTGCCAAAACCAAATGGAAGCCCGTTACGTATGCAAGAGCGAAGGCCTTCTCGTTCTTAAGCTTCCCTTCCAAGAACTTCCATATTACTGGTGCTAAAGAGTAAGTGTAGAGGACGTTTGCCGAAAGTAAGAACTCCCACGCCCTCAACGTATCAGCCTGCTTTGGAGGGCTATCCTAACGCTTGTAGGCTTACCCCTCGCGGGGAGCGCTACGTTATATATCGTTAGAGATCCGATGTGAACGAAGGCCACCCTGCCCTTGTGGGCGTGGCCGTGGATGGCCAGCTTAACTCCTTCCTCCTTCAAGACCGTCTCAACCCTTGGGTCCCCCAAGTAGGGCCAGATCCTCCTCTCTTCCCCTACCAAGGTCCTCCAAGTGGGGGCGTAGTGGCTCATGTATATTACGTTTGGGCACTCCTTCTTGGCCTCCCTTATCAGCTCTCGAACCACTTCGGGCTTCCTCTTGTATTCCTCCTCGACCTCCGGCAGGAACTTCCTCTGCCAAGAGGTAGGCTTGAGTAAGGAGCCTCTGCTGCCGACTATAGCTAAACACCCCTTCCCGAAGCTAAAGGTCTTGTACTCGTCGTTTAGCCAAATGACCTCCGGATAGGCCTTCCTAAACTCCTCCTCCCTCTCCCTATACTCCTCGTTCCCGAAGACGGCAACTATTACGTCACTGAAGCTCTTGGCAAATTCCACTACGGGCTTCAAGTTCTTCACTTCTGAGCGGTCCACCAAATCTCCAGCCATGAGTACCAAAGAGAAGTTCCCGGAGGCCTTCAGCAAGTTCAAGTACTTCGGCGAGTGGACGTCAGAGAACGCTAGGGCAAACATATCTCGTACCCAGTTCTTACAAGCCTTCCACAAAAAATAGCTCCCGCCCAAACATATGAGCCGTCGCTGCGCTCCTTGAGGGAGGTGCCAAATGATGGCTAAGAAGAAAGCGAAGGCCAGTACGAAGAAGAAGAAAAAGAAGAGTTCAGTTAGGAGGAGGACGTGGGACCCCTTCGAGGTGGCGGAGAAGCTGGCTCCGACGGTAGCAACCATGTTAGGCTTAGACTCGTTGGGCTTGAGCGAGGATCAGACGGTGGAGCTGTTGAGGGATCTTTTGGTAATGATGATGGGTGACAGGGTAACAAAGCCCAAGCCGGAGGTGCTGGTAAATGCTATAAAGAGGAACGAGAGCAAGGCGTTCGCAATAATAGCCTCTAAGCTGTTGGAAATAATTCCGGAAGGGCAGCTAACGCCGGAGCAAGCGGAGTTCGCCATGGCCTACATAGGTCCTTTTGCGATAAGGTTTGCTCCGAGGCTGTACAGGGAAGCCAAGAGGTTGGGCTTGGACTTGGGCCCCCTGCAAGCTGCTTGGGAGGAGGCTTGGAGGCTCGCCGGCGAGGAGGGGCCAGTTGGTAATTGCCCTAGGTGTGGCTTCAGAGCGGTTGCCCCGGACTGGACTTGTATGGTCTGTAGCAAGACTCTGAACGATAAAGAAATTAGGATGGCTACTGACTTCGAAACCAAGTTCGAGGAATTCTTGGAAAACGCGGAGTGTAAGGAGCTGAAGGAACTCTTGGATAAAGGGTCCGTCTTTGTTGGCCACAGCTCCATAAACTTGAGCAGGCAGAGCAAGTGGGACATAGAGGTTTATTTGAACAAGGAAGAAAAGGCCAAGGCGAAGGAAGCTTTCAAGAGGAAGTGCACCAAGGACGTAAGCTCGATACTCAAGAAGCTCTGAGCTGCTCCAAGAGTTCCGGGGTAACCTTCCTCTTAAAGACTATCACTACCCTGACCACGTCTGAGCCGCCGCTCATGCTCAGCTCCCCGAGATAGGCCCTCTGCTTGTCGAACCTCAAGTAGAGCTTGCTCCCCTCACTCCTCTGTTCTAGGTCCCTCTTCAAGAGCTCGAAGTCGAAGTCGTCCATTTTCTTTAGTATGTTCTTAGCGGCCTCCTTGGCTTTCTTGCCCCTCAGCACCAACCTTAGGTATAGGATGGGGTTCCCGTGGTGCCCCTTCACCTCAGTAACCTCTATGTCTTCTAGCTCTTCGAACCCTAACACATTAGCAATGGCTTCCCCAACCTTCTCCAAGTCCTCGGTGGCGTGAGAGGTGGCGGTTACCTCTACCCTCTCTATCACTTCAGTCCCCCTAATAATAACGCCGCAGAGGCTATAGGACCTATGTTCCCTTCCGGACCTTCAGGGTAAACGGGCTTGCCCTTTTGAGCCTCAACCTTGCTCAAGCCCGGCTCGCTGGCTCCAACCACGAGCATTACCCTCTCCCCTTCAAGCCTCTTGACCCTCTCTCCGAACTCATAGCTTAACGTGTATACCGCGTCGGGCTTTAGGAGCTCTATAGCGTCGTCTATGTCTGGGAATATCAAGAGCCTCTTGTCCAGCTTATAGGCTAATTTCGATACCTCTGCCAAGCCTATTTGGGCAGCAGCTCCGGAAGGCTTTGTTACCACAAAAGCCTCCACGGGCTCCCCGAAGTTGAAGGCCAGCTTGGCCAAGTCCTCTAGCCTCTGAACGCTGGTGGGAGCGTGCGCCACTAGGTAAACCTTCAACTCCCTTCCCCCGCCTCCAAGCGGGCTAAGGTCTCTTTTAGCTTGCCAGAGATCAAGTCCCTTAGGAACTCTCCCAAGTCCCTATAGGCAAAGGCATCGCTGACCTTTGCTAACTCCTTTGCCCTCTTACCAACCGCTATAGCGACGTCAGCTTTTAGTAACATGTTCAAGTCGTTGAAGCCGTCTCCCACTGCTAAGATCAAGTCGAACCAAGGCCTCAGCTTGTCCACTATTTCGCCCTTCTCCTTAAAAACCGGAAGTACGCCGACCACCTCGTTGTTGTGGTATACGAGCTTCTGAGCTACGTAGTCCTCGACCCCCAATACCTCTGCCAAGATCTTCACGAAGTCCTCAAAGCCTCCGGAAACTATCATTGTGGTGAAGCCTTGCTTCTTGAGCTCTGATATGAGTGTGGGAGCCTCGGGCTTGAGCTTCTTCAAGGCCTTTTCCGCGACCCCCTCTATTACCTCTTTAGGCGTTCCAATGATCATCTCTACCCTCTTCAAAAAGGTCTCGTACCAGTTGTTCGAGGTCAGGCCCTCCTCCAAGAGCCTCTTGAGCTCTTCGCCCCTCTCGTGGCTTTCCGCCAAGGCTTCCCAGAACTCGTAGTCTATCAGCGTGCCCTCCAAGTCGAGCAAGGCCAACTTCTTCAAAGCGTGGGCCCCGGGGGGGTAGGAGGGAAGTAAAATATCGTTACCTTGAAGACAGGGCGATCCTCTCTATCTCTTCCTTCTTCTGTATCGCGTAGCTCTTGGGGTCGTCGTTTGCAGCGGCGACTATCTCTTCCGCCAAGGCCTCCTCCAAGGGCTTGGAGCTCTTGAACGCCTTCAGCCTAGCCCCTTCGGTCAAGAACCTCAGAGCCAAGTCGACCCTCCTCTGGGGGCTCACGTCCACTGCGACGTGGTAAACTATACCGCCGTACATTATCCTCGTGGTCTCCTCTCTGGGAGCTGCGTTCTCTATGGCCCTAACCAGAACTTGCAAGGGGTTCTGGCCGGTCATGAGGTATACTAGGTCAAAGGCCCTTTCAACTATGCTGTATATCATCGCCTTCTTGCCCATGTTCTTGGAAGGCCTCATGAGCTTGTTTATGAGTCTCTCAACTATGGGCACTTCAGCCTTTCCAAACCTCCTCTTTTCGTGCCTTCCAGCAGTATAGGGAGTCCAGACGGGCTTTAGGCATATGTACTTTTTCAAGCTCGGGTCCCTTATCTCCACTCCGTCGTACTCCCACTTGCCGAAGAGCTTGGGCTCCAACGGGCTTATGGTATTCCTCTCCAAGCTCTGGTTCCCCTTCGCTCAAGGGAGGGGAGAGCCTTTTTAAGGTTTGGAAAAAGGCCTCACTTACCGAAGGCCTTCACTCCGGCTTCCAAGAGCTCTTCGAAGGTCCTCACTATTCCCAAGCTCGTATCGGTCTTCCTTATGCTCTCTTCCTTAGAGGCCAAACCGAACATCGCCCTTATCGCGTCCACGTTCTCCGGGGTTACTATGCTTTCCTGGTGCACCACTTGCATTAAGAACATTTCGTTCCCCTCCACGGCCACGCTCTCCTCATAGACTACCAGCTCGTACATGTCGTGCCTCTTCCTACCCACGTCCCTAGCCAGCTCTATCACCTTTGCGCTGTCCTTAACCCCGCTGAGCTCGGTCGGTATTACCAATATCCTAGGAGCTTGCCTCAAGGCTTCCAAGACGTCCTCCCTCTTGACGGGCTCCTCGAACCTTATGTTCAAGACGTGGGTGTGGGCCAAGGTAGTGGGAACTACCACCGCTGTGGTCTGTATGTCCAAGTCAGGAACCACGGTCTTGACGTCTATTCCGTGGTGGCTGGGCAACGTCACCGGGTTGGGGACTATAGCGTCTATAGGCCCCTTCTTGGTCTCGTGGGGATCAGCACCCCTCCTCACTATAGTTGCCCTAACGCTCTTCACCTTGAAGTTCTGCCTCAAAGTACATATTAGCCTCAACAGACCCGTGGTGTTACAAGACACTACCCTGACGAACTGCTTATCTTTGGCCTCGTCGTAGTTACATAAAGTGGAGAATGAGAAGCCCGCTACCTCGTGCTTCTCCCCTCCCTGAAATATCGCCTTGACGCCGTGCTTCTCATATAAGGGCTTGTACTCCTTTCCTACTCCTCCCGGAGTGGCGTCCACCACCACATCAACCTTCTCCAAGAGCTCTTCCAAGGTGCCTTGGACCTCTATCCCGGCCTTCTGGAACTTCTCGAGCCTGTCTTGAGGAACGTAAAGCAAGCCCAGCTTTGAGGCTAACAATGCTAAGTAGTCCGGTCTGGTCTTGGTTACTCCAACCAAGGTCATGTCGTCTTGCTTCATTACCGCCTCAGCTACCCTCTTGCCTATAGTACCGAAGCCGTTGACGGCTACCTTAACCAAGCCCTCTCCCGAGGATATTCCCGAAGAGAGGGATTTTGAGTTACTTTACTTCAGTTTGAGGAGCTTGGACAGCTGTTCGTATTTCTTCAGCTTGGCCGAGAGGTCGTGAAGCTCCACTACGGCTTTAGAGTAGAAGTCCCAGAACTTCTTTACTGTTCTCAACATCGTGTCCCTAATAATACACTTAACTACGGCGTCCAATCCACCTATCTCTTTTCCGATACTTCTATATTTCAGTATCTCGTTTATGCTTTTTGCGTTGAGTATACCTTTGACTACCATCATGGCTTTCGTTACGTTACAACTGGTCGAAGGAATTTCGTTTTTCATTTTCATAATTGTTTTCACCATCTGGGCTAATGTGCCGTTCAACATGGCTTCATCAACCTTCGCTTTCTGAATCCAGTTCATTAAAGCGTAAATGTTGTTAAAGGTAGGCTTTTCATACAACAGCTCTTCTATGTTTTTGATGGCCGTAATTAGCTCGTTTTTGAAGATAACGTACCTTCTATACATATCTTCGAGCTGCGCCATGGTCGCTAGATAGGCTATGTTGTTCTGGAAGGGGCCCTTGAGCAAGGTTGCCTTATAGCCGGTGCTATTGGAGATCCTCTGGTATGTCACCTTCAAATTATGATATGGGACGAGGAAGGGAGGAACGGTGGTTTCAGTTACGGACGTTGAAGCCAGCTCAGTTGGAGTTAAGGTCACTGGAGTCGTGATCGGCTTTGTTTGAGTGACCGTTACCGTGGAGAATTTAGTGAGGGTCTTGGTAACAGTTCTCGATACGGTAGTCGTATACGCTTTAGTTATTGTAACAGCCTTAGTAACCGTAACAACCTTGTTAGGCATACACATAACCTTATACACGTAAATCCTTCCATCCCTAAGCCCAACAGCTATCCTATCCATCCACCAAGCTACAGCCCACACTTCGCTATCGAAGTCCTTTTCCAGCACCAAGTTTCCATTGATGTTATAGATCTTCAGTTTGTGCCCATCCCAATCACCAACTGCTATATACCTACAATCCGGACTGAAGGCCACTTGGTATGCCCCTTTAAATCCTCCAACTTTCCAAATCTCCTTTGGATTCTCTGGATCGCTCAGATCGTAAAGGTAAAGGTGATAAAGGGTTGTAACTGCCAAGTACTTCCTGCAAACTGCAGTATCCTCAGCATGTTCACCATAGCTTATGCTGTTAACAATCGTTCCATCCTTTATGATCAAGAGCTTTTTCCAATTGATATCAGCCGCATACCAATAACCTTTGTAATATGC
>WAOJ01000098.1 GCA_015521275.1 Desulfurococcales archaeon
CCATGGTACGTAGCCTACCTAAGCTACAAGGTCTACAAGGAGAGCGGAGATAAGAGCGGCCTCTACGTCGCAATCGCATTGATAATCTTTGGCTTCTCAGTGGTGACTGCAATTGCCCTCCACAACGCGCTCAACGTGGGCATACCCATTGCTGCCAGCGCCGCTACCGCCTTAGAGATAATTGGAATGGTCACGGCACTAATGGCGTTCTTAAGTGGATAGGGAATTCTATATTATAGAAATATAGCTAAGCGTTTTTTCTTTCCGGTAATCGAGACCGACGGGAAAAGGCAATGAACAAATGGTTCCTAGTCGGACTATTAGGGGCGAGCATAGGAATAATCGAGCTAATAGTGGCGTTCATAGCGTATAGGGCCTCAAAGAACCCTGCCCTAAAGGACTTGAAGTACTTCGCCTACGGTATGGTAATACTAGCGATAAGCCACATCTTCTGTAAGGCCATAATGAAGGCAACGCTCGGCTTGTACTACCCTTGGGGTGTGCCCCTAAAGGCAATAGGCCTTACCCTAGTAATTTATTCTATCATAGCACTGATAGACAAGAAAATGGCGAAGGTTGTGGGGGCGCTGGCTGCTACCTTAGCAGCGATATTCCTAGTAGGAGCTACGTATTCGCTCTTGACCACCAAGGGGCACGACTGGATATTCCCAACCGTTCACGTGCTGTACTTATTGCTGTTGCCATGGTACGTAGCCTACCTAAGCTACAAGGTCTATAAGGTCAGCGAGGATAAGAGCGCCATTTACGTGGCCGCCGCCTTCGGCCTATACGGCCTAGCGACGCTAACGAACCTAGCGATGGTATACGCTGGCTTCTCAGTAGCAGCTTCGATGACCGTTGCGTTGCCAGTGAGGCTGATATCGGAGATAGTGATGCTCTACGCCTTCATAGGAACATAAACTTTTTTAATCTTTTCTTATGACCACGATGTCCCCCAGTGTTAACTCCTTGGGCACTTGGGTGGTCGTGCCCTCTACTTCTTCGTATTCTACCTTCTTTATGAGCTGTATCCCCAAGACTCTCTCCAACTTTTTGGCGAGCTCCAAGTCCGGCTGGAGTCTCCCCAGCTCTATCCTCTTTATCACCGTCTCGTGCTCCCCCACTTTCATTCCCAGCTCCCTCCTGCTCATGCCCAACCTCTCCCTAGCTTCCCTAACCCTCTTGGCGTAGTCCTCAACGACTACCTCCTCTACGACCTTCCTCTTTTTAATGACCTTTTGCTTGGAGGGCTTTGGCCTCTCCTTCGGAGGGGCGAGCTTTGCCTTTACGGACCTAAAGCACCTCTCACACAAGATCATTTCGGCTCCTTCTATTATTACCC
This sequence comes from Desulfurococcales archaeon, assembly GCA_015521275.1. GTDB lineage: Archaea > Thermoproteota > Thermoprotei_A > Sulfolobales > Ignicoccaceae > Ignicoccus. The sequence continues at coordinate 1,343 of WAOJ01000098.1, forward strand.
TATAAGCCTTGCCTTGTATGGGTTGACCACACATCTCACAATAAAGGACTTTGCTCAAGGTCCGTGCCCAAGGGGATAGGGCATGAAGGGTTATGAGTTTTGGCTTAACCTTAGGTACGACGAGTTCAAGGAAGCTGAACCCTTTTCCGACTTGAGGATCGAAGGACCTGTAATAGTAAGAATGGACGGCGTTAAGTTCAGCAAGTACACGAAGGCCTTCGGAAGCGTCAGGGACGAAAGGATACACAAGGCATTGGTTGATACTGCCAAGGAACTTTTGAGGTATTACTCTTGCTCTTCCGCCTACGTCTCCAGCGACGAGGTCAGCGTCTATTGCGAGGAGCCCCCGTTCGGAGGAAGGGTGGAAAAGCTAGTTTCAACCTTTGCCTCTTTCTTGGGGGCCCACTTCTCAAAGCAAGTTGATCCCCCGGGCTGGTTTGACGGGAGGGTGGTGAAGGCCGATTGGAGGCCTTACGTCCTCTGGAGGCTCAAGGTTACGCTTTGTAACTACGCCTCCAAGGTTACTGGGAAGCCTTGCAAAGAGGCCTTGAAGGAGGTAGAACCTCCGGAAATAGCTTATGGGACCTTGATAGTGAGAGAAGAATACTTGAAAGAAGGTTTTAATCCAATAAAGAATGAGAAAGTTTTAGTAAAGAGGAGAATGCTAAAAGAGATCGTTGGGAAAGAGGTGCTCGAGTACTTAAAAGAGATGAAAAGGAGCGGAGATCGGTAAGAGCTTGAAAGTAGCCGAACTCGCCAAAGAAGTCCCTTGGGTTCTGCCCAGCACTAAGGTGAGCGAGGCCGCTAACTTGATGAGGGAACACGAGGTCCCTTGCGTGTTGGTGAAAACCGCTGACGGAGAGTTCGTGGGGACGTTCTGTAGGAGGGAGCTAGTAGAGGCGGCTGCCGATAACAAGTGCAACGAGCCCATTGAAGAATACGTGAACACCGAGCCCAGCTACGTGCTTTACGATGCGGACGTAACCGACGCAATACTCCTCTTCAACAAGTACCAAGAGGAGGAGCTCGTGGTTCTGAACGAGAAGGACGAACCTTACGCAGTAATAACAACCATAGAC
>WAOJ01000099.1 GCA_015521275.1 Desulfurococcales archaeon
GGGACCTCCTCCGGAGGGGCCATAGGATCCAAAACGAAGGGCCTCTCAAACACGTCTACCAAGGCCGACTTGGTCCCCTTGGGAGCTATTACCGCCCCGACGCCTCCCAAGAGCAAGCTGTCCACGAATTCTGGACTTGGAAGCTCTAAGCCCCTCAGAGCAATCGTACACCTAAGGGTCTTGACGGGCAAACCCTTACAGTCAAAGTACTCTCCCCCCTCTCCCTCAACTATTCTTCCGGATTCGACGTGGATCTTCTTACCACCTTTACAGTTATAGAGGGTTACTTCCAACCTTTCCCCCTCTGCGAGCCGAATAACATTTAATCCGCTTATCCCGAGCCCCGGGACAGAAAGTCGATGAGGAGTGTTGCCCCCTAGCTCTGATCTATGACGAAGGCGTTGATTGCCGAGGCGATGAGCGCGGTGGTGTGTGGTGATCTGTGAACGTAGCTAACGCGGGCGAGCCTCAAGCGGGCTCGCGACAACGAATCCCTTTAATTTCCAATTCGAATTAACTCCAGAGGAGAGAACTTGGCAGAAGAGACCGTCATAGTTGGTGGCCTCGGCGGCGGAGGAGACGGGGGAGGAGCCCTCCCCATAGCCCTCGAGCTGGGAAGGCTAGGCGTGAGAACGGTTTTCGTGAGCTTCGTAAACCTAAGGCAAGGGGACGTGATAAACGCGGAGCAAGTCAAGTGGGGATTGCTGAAGATAAATCCGGGTTCGTATACGTACAAGAGGTTCTTCGAGCCTAGGATAGCGTCGATGGGCTATGAGACGTACTGTTTATGCTTGAGGGAGCCTAGGAAGGCGCTCGTAGAAGCTTACAGCTGGTTAGCCGAAAGGTTCAACGCGAAGGTTTCGATACACGTCGACTTGGGCGGCGACTCCCTCGTGTTCGGCGACGAGCCCAGGATGGGGACTTGGAGGGCCGACATGAAGGCGCTCAGCGTGATAGCGGAGATGGGGAAAAGGGGTATAGTGAGGCCCCACTTGGCAGTAGGAGTGTTAGGGGGCGAAGGAGGCGGCGAGATCTCTCAGAACCACTTGGCTGAGAACGTGTTAAGGCTCTTAGAAGAGGGAGCCTATTACGGCTACTACGAACCGGAGGGAGAACTCCGAAAGGAGGTAATATCGAGACTCTCCGAGCTCTTGAGGGCAGTGCCGTCGGGCATGCTCTCCTTCTACTTGGAATCCCTAAGGGGTAAAACGGGGTTGAAGAGATATAACATGCTCTACCTCAGAGGGATGTACGAGATCAAAGACTACTACAAGTACCACTTCTTCTTTGACCCGGTAGGGGTTTGTTCGAAGAGCTGGTTGTGCCAACAAATGATGAGGAAGGGTTACGTCAGCAGGCGGGAGCTCGAGGGAAGGAGCATAAGGAGGAGACCCCCGACGGAGTTGGAACAAGCGGTTAAAGAGCTTCTCAAGAAGAAAGTGGACCTCGAGAAGCTTATTCGCGGTTAGCCGCACTGAGCAAGGGATCTTGTTTGGACCTCATAACTCCCACGCTCTTCCTCTACATCCACTTTGCTTACGTGATAGACGGCGACACGTTCGTTATGAACGGTCTCAGGGTGAGGCTTTACGGTATCAATGCGCCGGAGAAGGGCATGGACTGTTACTGGGAGGCGAGGAGAGCTTTAGAGGAGTATTTGAAGAGGAGCACCTCCTTGGTCATAATCGGCAAAGATAGGTTTGGCAGAGCCTTAGGAATACTTTGGAACTCCTTAGGCTCATCCATATACTACATGTTCTCCAGAGGCCTCGCGATACCGTATCCCTATGTCGCTCCTCCTATAGCTTTAGGAGCGCTGAGGACTGCCTTGGAGAGCTGGAAGCCCGGCTGCCTTTTCAAAGAAGGAAAGGTCCTCGTAAGGATAGTTAAGGTCGACTACAACCCGCCGGGACCGGACGAAGGTAGGGAAAGGGTAGTCCTTAACGCGTCAGTCCCGGTTACGGTGACTTTGGTAAACAAGAGGTGGCAGAGCGAGACCTTTACAGTGACTTCGGGAATTAATACCGTAACGTTTGAAAAACCATTCATGAGCAACAAGGGGGACGTAGTAATAGTTCACGTTAACAGAACTTTTCAAGACGGCGTGGCCTACGTGCCCAGAGCGTTCACCGTTAGGCTAGGTAAGTGAGGGCCTTCACTCGTACTCGATCGTCGCTGGAGGCTTGGGCGTTACGTCGTAAACTACCCTCTTTACTTGAGGCAAGGCCTTCATTACCTTTTCCGCTATTTCTTTCAAGGTTTCGTACGGTATCCTAGTTACGTCAGCGGTCATGAAGTTATCCGTGTTTACGGCCCTTATGGATATAGTGTATTTTCCGCTCTCTCTAGAGGCTATTTCCCAGACCACGTGGGTAACGTCCTTATTCTTTTGTATGACGTCTTTCCAGACTTCATACGCTTTATCTTCAGTGGTCCTAACCAAGGCCACCGGGCCATAGGCCCTTAAGTCGCCCTTCACGCCCGTCGCCCTAACCCCTCTGAACAAGTAAACCTCCGGCTCCTCCATAATTTTCTCGCCCAGTTCGTCTTCCCATATAGCTGCGAAGTACTGGCTGGGCTTGAACTTCTCGAGCTCTTTCTCAACTATGTACGTCGCTTCCCTGACGGTTTCCAGCTTCTCGGGATAGACCTTACCAACTGTCCTAACTAGGAGCCCCGGTCCGGGGAAAGGTTGTCTCGAGGCTATTTCCTCCGGGAGGCCTAGGGCTCTGGCAACTGCTCTGACCTCGTCCTTGTAAAGCTCTACCAAGGGCTCTAGGAGCTTGAAGCCCCACTTCTCCCTAACGTTTATGCCTAACTGTTCCAAGACGTTGTGTTGGGTCTTGATCCCTCCGGTGGTCTCTATCCAGTCCGGAGCGGTCGTGCCTTGGACTAGCCAAGTGGCCCCCCACTTCTTGGCTTCCTCGGATACCACTTGGTAGAACACCTCCCTGAAGGCCTTCCTCTTCTCCTCAGCGTCCTCCAAACCTTCCACGGCTTTGTAGAACCTCTCCTTCGCATCAACTATTTCTACGGGCATCACGTCTTTGAGCACGTCCTTGACCCACTCGGGCTCCCCTTTCCTCATGAAGCCCGTATCGATGAATATCACCTTTATTTGCTTAGGACCCAAGGCCTTGAAAGCTAAGGCGGCTGCAGTAGTGGAGTCCACTCCTCCGCTTACGGCAGCTAAGACCTTTTCATCTCCCACGAGCTTCTTTATCTCTTCTACCTTCCTTTCTATGAACTTCTTCGGGTCAAACACTCGTGCCCCTCTCGGGGAGCTATTGCGAAGTTTAAGTGGTATAAAGGCTCACGATTACTTAGTCAAATTTATAGACTTGATTGAAGCGGTGAGTATGGTGGAATCGGTGCGTAGGATGCTACTTGCCCTACTCATCTTAAGCCTACCCTTGTTTGCCCAGCAGCAGTACGTCACTTGGGACGGCTTGGTAAAGTTCTTAGCAGCCTTCCAGTTCGTCCAGATGACGCTGCTCTCGCTACTGTACGTACCGGCCTACGGCGTCAGTGCATTGGTTGGTGGTATAGTGCTCGGCCTCATATCGGCAGCAATAACCTATATAGTTGCAAAGATAACCTTGGCTTTGTTGAGATAAGGCCTCAGAAAAGGGATAAAACGGATGCCCCATTACCCTTTATTGAGGCCCGAGCTATGGCCGAAGAGCAAAAGACGGTCCTTCCCTTGGCTAAAGGCGTTGTCCCCACTGGCAAGCTTCATGAGATGAGGAAGAGGGCCCTTGAGGACCCCGAGGGCTTCTGGTCCGAAATAGCCTCTGAGCTTTACTGGAAGAAGGGTTGGGACAAGGTAGTCGAGGGGGAGCCCCCCTACTTCAAGTGGTTCGTGGGAGGAAAGACCAACCTCTCCTATAACGCTTTGGATAGGCACGTTAAGACTTGGAGGAAGAATAAAGCGGCCATAATTTGGGAGGGCGAGCCCGGAGAGACTAGGGTATTAACCTATTATCAGCTCTGGAAGGAGGTTAACCGCTTTGCGAACGTCTTGAGGGATTTGGGCGTTAAGAAGGGCGACAGGGTAACCATATACATGCCCATGGTTCCAGAGGCCGCAATAGCTATGTTAGCTACCGTTAGGATCGGTGCCATCCACAGCGTGGTCTTCTCCGGCTTCTCTGCTAAGGGCTTAGCCGAGAGGATAAACGACGCTCAAGCGAAGGTAGTCATTACGGCGGATGGTATGTACAGGAGGGGTAAGAAGCTAAACCTCAAAGAGATAGTGGATAGGGCGTTGCAAGAGACCCCCTCAGTGGAGAGCGTAGTGGTCTATAGGAGGTTGGGCTTGGACGTCAACATGGAGGAGGGTAGAGACTACTGGTGGCACGACCTAATGGAAGGAGCCGAGAGTTACGCTGAGCCGGAATGGGTGGAGAGCGAACATCCCTCCTTCATCCTTTACACGTCTGGAACCACTGGCAAGCCCAAGGGAATAATCCACGACACCGGAGGCTACATGGTAGGAGTTTACGCGACCATGAAGTGGGTATTCGACATAAAGGATGAGGACATTCACTGGTGTACGGCGGACATAGGTTGGATAACGGGTCACTCCTACGTGGTTTACGGCCCCTTACTTCACGGAGCTACTACTCTCATGTATGAGGGAGCCCCGGACTACCCCAAGCCCGACCGCTGGTGGAGCATAATAGAGAAGTATGGAGTAACAATATTCTACACCGCACCGACTGCGATAAGGATGTTCATGAGGTACGGAGAGAAGTGGGTTGAGAAGCACGACTTGAGCAGCTTGAGGATACTGGGAAGCGTGGGCGAGCCCATTAACCCGGAGGCTTGGTGGTGGTACTTCAAGCACGTGGGCAAGGAGAGGTGCCCAATAGTGGATACTTGGTGGCAGACGGAGACCGGACACATAATGATAAGCCCCGCTCCCGGAATAGAGTTGGTCCCGCTCAAGCCCGGCTCGGCTACCTACCCTCTACCCGGAGTTGACGCCGAGGTTGTTGACGACAACGGCAAACCAGTGCCTCCGAACACCAGAGGCTACTTGGTTATAAGGAAGCCTTGGCCCGGAATGCTACACGGCGTCTGGGGAGACCCGGAGAGGTACGTTAGGACGTACTGGAGCAAGTTCCCCGGCTGGTACTTCACCGGAGATTACGCCATGAAGGACGAGGACGGCTACTTCTGGATACTTGGAAGGGCCGACGACGTGATCAAGGTCGCCGGACACAGGTTAGGAACTATGGAGCTGGAGAGCGCCTTCGTAGCTCACCCAGCAGTGGCAGAAGCAGCCGTCGTGGGCAAGCCTCACCCAGTAAAGGGCGAGAGCATAGTGGCCTTCGTGGTTCTAAAGGAGGGTCACAAGCCTTCCGACGAGCTCAGGGAAGAGCTTAGGAAGTGGATAAGGGAGACCATAGGTCCAGTGGCTACCCCGGACGAGATATTCTTCGTGACCAAGCTACCAAAGACCAGAAGCGGAAAGATAATGAGGAGGGTGTTGAGGGCAGTAATAAGCGGCAAGGAGCTGGGAGACTTGAGCACGTTGGAGGACGAGGCCTCCGTAGAAGAGGTCAAGAGGGCTGTGGAGCAGCTGAGGAAGGACTTGGGGATGGAGTGAATTCACAGGCTTTTAGGACTTCCAAACACCCCTCCAAGTCTAGCTTCACCTGAACCGCAGGCCTCGGTTCGTTTATCCCGTTCATGACCTTCCTTATCCACTCCCTCGCCTCCTCCTCAGCCTCCTTTAAGTTGTTGTTAATTATGTTCAGTAAGTCTACTATAGTCATTAGGTCAGCCATGCCAATGCTTCCTTTGGCAGAGATGAGTGAGCCTATCTTGGCAAGCAAGATTTTTCTCAGCTCAACGACGGTGGTGAGGGCCTCTAGTAGCTCCGTGTCTTCGTTGAGCGACAACTTGGCCTTTTCTTCCAGAAGCCCTATTCCTATCTCGTTCACCGTTCTTAACGTATTTATCAAATCCTCTAAGCTTAGACTCTCGACCTCAGTAACCAATTTCACCTTCAATTCCTTGAGAAAAGAATGTATTTCGGAGATACGCGAGAATGAGACGTTGTGTCTCTTTATTCTATGTATCATAACCTGAACCCTTGTAATTGAAACCTCTGTTTTAGAATTAGTAAAACACGCGAGTTATCAAGGATCTGGTTTGAGGGACTTGTACTTTTTGCATATGAACCTAAGCGGACAACGACATTTGTTCTCGCCTATAGTGTAAACGTCTAGGAGTTTAGGTTTCCTCCTCAAGGTCTTGCCTGAAGTGATAAGGAAATTAAGAGGTAAAAAGTTACTGCTTCTCTTGCTTCTTCCTCTCCGGCTTCTCCTCCGGGTTTATGCCGGCTAGCCTTAACGCGTGGTCCTCCATCTCCTCGAAGGGGTAGAACCTCCTCATCCAGATCCTCTGGGCCTCCGGGCTTCCTGCTCCGTGCACGCTCTCTATTAGGAACTCCACGCTCAGCGTTAGGTTCTCCAAGAGCCTCACCACTCTGAACCTCCACTCTGCCGGGTAGTCCGGCAAACACTGCAAGTACTCTTGTAGGTACTTGCCTATCTTCTCGTGAATGAAGTCCTTGTAGCTGGGCAAGGTCCCTATTATTCCACCAGCTATGTCGTGTGCTAACCTAGCTATCTCGTACGGGAACCTTGTTACCATTTGCTTGGTCACGTTCGCGGCCATCTGGTCCACGTAATAAGTGCCGGACGCGGCCTTCTTGCCCTCCCATGCAGCTGCTAGACCTCCGGCGTGCATGGCTTCGGTCAAGAACACCATCTCGGTTAGCTTCTCTCTTATATGGCACTTGTTCGCTATGCCCATCTCCTTAGCCAAGTGGTAGGCTCCTCCTATTATGACGTCGGCTAGTCCCGGCTTACAGCCTCCGTAGGCTTGCCTGTGGTAGCTCGAGAATATCTCAACCAGTTCTGCAGCGAACTGGTATTCTCTGAACATGAATACCCTTTCCCAAGGCACGAACACGTCGTCGAAGATCACTATGGCTTCTGCGGGGAAGACGTTTGGTAAGGCGTCAACGTTGGGATCCTCCAGCCTCCTGGTGTCGTTGGTGTACCTTCCTACGACGAGCGTTACTCCTTCCGCATCTATCGGAACTGCGAAGGCGATGGCGAAGTCCTTGTCCTTCTCCGTCATAGCTCTGGTAGGCATCACTATCATCTCTTCTGAAGCGATCACACCAGTTATGTTCGCCTTGGCACCCCTAACTATTATCCCTTCGTCGGTTACTTCCTTCACGTGGACATAAACGTCCTTGTTGGGCTGTTCGTGGGGCCTTAGGGACCTAACGCCCTTAGCGTCGGTCATCACTCCGGCTAAGGCTATGTCGTTCTTCTGCACGTACTTCAAGAACTTGAGGAACCTCTCGTAGTAGGTGCCGAAGTGGTCGAAGTGCTCTGGCTTCTCCCCCTTCTGCTCGTACCACTTGTCTATGTCATAGGAGATTATGCTTATGGTGTTGATGGCGTCCCAACCAACACACCTCTGGAAGCACGAGCCGGCCTTATGGGATAGCTTTCTGAAGTACTTTACCTTAATTGCCAAATCTTTGGGGCTCTGGTGGATGTGGTTGAAACGATTAACCTCCTCATTTATGAAGGGGGAATGAGCCCTAGCCAAATGAATGCCCATCTCTTTATCATAGAAGTAGTCGTCCCAAGGGGCCTTGTAGGTCCACTCGAAGGCCTTCACTGCCGGCATGGTGAATGGGTGCTTGGTTACGTCCTCTACTCTCTCACCGAGCACGTAGATCTGTGCTTTCCTAGACTTCTCCCTAAGGGCTTGTATGTACTCCTCTGGTTTCCTTAATCCCAAACGGGAGCACCGGTGCATTTAGCGGTTTATGCCAATTTATACCTAACTTTTGGGTTAAGAATAGGATGATTTTGCGAGCACCTCGGACGCCGTGAGGTTCCTCATCGTTCGGTGCTGAGAGGAGTCTCCTCATCGATCTCCTTAGATTATTTCATTCAGCGCTGTTATGCACTTTACTATGTCCACATTCACCTTAACAATAGGGTCGTCTTCAACAATACCCTCCGTAGCTCTAGAAATCCACTCCTTCAGCGAAACTTTGCCTTCCTTAATTCCATTGTATAGTATGTTGCATACGTCTACAAGGGTCATTAGGGTGGCTGGGGATACCAAATACGTCCCACCGGTTCTCATTTCCAATTTCCTTAATATGGTCCTCCGGACGTTTAGCGCTTTCTGTAACAACTCGTTCGTCTTTACATCGCGATCATTAATCCTTAGTAGAGTTAATATTATGTTATTTACTGATTTAAGCGCTTTTACAAGCTTCTTGACCTCTAGTTCGTTTCTGATATCTGTTTCAATGAGCTTGATCAAAAGTTCAAAGTTATTAATGCTTAAGTTCGAGGGCTGTTCCAAGCTCCTCTACCTCGATCCCTCACGAACCTAGGTTAATTTATGTAACTTTAGGAACCGTGATCTGACAATAGTGAGTAATAAAAATACTTGTTGTAATTACCTATGCTCACTTTCGTGCATACCTCCCATGCCATAGTGTCCATGTTCCGTTTCTATTTCCGTCTCTCCCATACCGTGACCTCCCATTCCGCCACCCATGCCGGGACCCCATGTCGAGCTGGTTGAAGTCGGCCATTCCCACCAAGGCGTCGTAGTGTGTTCGGTTTCTATTTCAGTCACCATCTTTCTTCCCTTGCAATGGTAACAAGTAGACGTCATTGTCTTCGTTACGTTCATCATCTTCCCGTGCATTCCTTTAGTTACGTTCATCATTGGGCCATGTCTCATAGTGTGGCGCATCGTGAGGTTTCCGGTAGCTGTCATCCCTTGCATTGGCACTATCGTTATAGTCCTCACGAATGTGGTGTTACCAACTATTATGCTTTGGGTTACTATTTTGGTGTTTAATGTAGTCGTAACAGTCACTATTATGGTTTCCAGTACGTTGCCTGGAAGGGTTACCGTCTTAGTCACTGTTACTGCTAGTAGCGCAGCTGAGGTCAGTAGACCTAAGATTAGTGCTTTGCGCATTCTTCCCACCGGTAGCCTTCAAATGAATCGGGAGAATTAAAGTACAACTCAAAATTCGTAACACAAAACGCGATCGGTAAGGCCAATCCTCATCATTCTCTCAGGCTGACGTGCATTCCTCATCTCGTGGCGGCATAAACCAAGGTCGGCATTAGCCTCCAGAGTTCTTGGACCCTTCCCACATAGACCCTATTCCCTTGTATTGATATTAAAACGTTGGGACCGCACTTGGCGATCTCAAGTCCCTCAGCGGGACCTCCCAAGCATTCCAGCCCTTCCTCCAAGGCCCTAGCAGAGGGATGCCAAGGCCTCAACAAGCTAACGTTTCCCTCTTCCTTGCTTATATCTAAGATCTCCTTCTCTCCGCCCAGCTCTACTCCTATCGATTTTGCTATTCCTTCCATCCACTTCGGCATAGCCTTCACCTTCCAAGTTATCTCAGAGCCCTCGAACCAGAAGTACTCGTTTGCCACACAACCCCCTAGGTCTA
>WAOJ01000100.1 GCA_015521275.1 Desulfurococcales archaeon
CTTCTTCCTCTTCCTCCTCTATGATATCCTCTTCATATTCTTCCTCTTCTTCGTACTCCTCTAGACCTTCCTCTTCAAGCTCCATCTCTTCCTCTTCCTCCATGACCTCGTCGATCTCTTCGTAATCCTCCTCCTCGTAGGGCTCGTCGTAGAGCTGGGCCTCTACCTCTTGGTACTCGTCGCTCATTCTAGCTTCCCTGGCTTGGTCGCCATTGATAGGGTTAAATGCGTGAGGCAGAAGCGAGATGGGAAAGAAGAAAGATGGATCCGTTGACCTCGCTGATCATTCATGCAAGCCAGCTAATCGACAAGTACGGCGCCCTTGGAGTGTTTTTGATCTCCTTCATAGGAAACGCAATACCTTACGCTACTATGCCTTACTTGGCTCTAATAGCTGCTTTAGCGATGAAGAAGGGGCTCACCTTATGGGACATGATAGTTTGGTCCGTGGTGGGGGGCCTAGGGGCTGCTCTAGGTAAAGTAGTGGTTTACTTGACTGGCTTGGGGACCTCAGAGCTGTTGCCAGAGAAGGTAAAGAAGAACTTGGAAATATTCAGTAGAATAGCACAAAGGGGTATCTTCATAGCCATATTCTTGTTCGCCGCTCTCCCACTACCGGACGATGTGCTTTACATACCTTTAGGGATAGCGAGATATCCTTTGCTCAAGTTCTTCATAGCTGTGTGGGCAGGCAAAGTGGTAATAACGTTTCTGAGTATACTGTTTGGCAAGACTTACTCGGCTGTGATGGAGGAATATAATATATCATTCGGAACAAGCATGATAATACTTATAGTGGTAACCGTTATCTTGACCATAATAATTGGCAGAATGGATTGGATTAGGATAGGCATAGCACTCTCAGAGAGAGGAGTTGGCTACGCCTTGGTCGTAGCCGGAGACGAGCTATTGAAAGCGTTGGGCATCAAAAAGCTTTTTGAAATAATTAGGAGGTCTTCCTCTTCTTCGAAAAGCCAGTGATTAGTATCTCACTCTCAAATATCTTAACAGTTATGGCTAGCAACGCGGCCGTTATTATCAACATGGCTATAACGCTCTCTGCGACGCCTAACCAAGAACCCTTCAGAGCTTGGTCTATTGCCAAGACGGCATAGGTATGGGGTATTGCGTAGGCCAATATCTTAGCACTCAAGGGCAATGTGTTTATATCAGAGTACATCGCGTACAATATTATTAATAATGGTATCATTTGGACGAAGCCGCCTATAGACTGAGCGCTCCTCACGCTGTCCGTCAAAGAGACTATGGGCATTAGTAGGGCTGCAGTAGAAGCTACGACCAAGAGCATTACGAAGCCGTGAAGCGCTATTATCCTGGGATCCAAGGTTAGGGTGAAGCTAGGCATACCCTTTACGGCAGTCGTCGCGAGTTGGGTGTTTATCGTTTGGATGTAGAAGATTAGACCCACCACATCAGCTACGGCTGCCAATATACCTAATGCCAAGGAGGCCATGAACTTACCCAAGACAACGTCTCTCCTTGAGACCGGGGAGGCGAGGAGCGTTTCCAGAGTCTTCCTCTCCTTCTCTCCCGCTATAGAATCGGAGATGAAGGCCAAAACAGGGACGCTGACGTAGAATATTGAAAAGAGGAGTAGCTTGGCGCTCAGCATCTTGCCCAGCTCAGCGGCGCTTATCCTCTTCCCAGTTACGCTCACGTATTGTGTCTTCACTACTATGGGGCTTAGGACCGCTTCCGGAGGTACCTTAGTTGCGTTACAACAAGCCAAGAGTATTGAAACCCTCTCTCTGGCAAAGTACTGCTTCGAGATTAGGTTCAACGTCGTGATTACCGTCTGATATACTTGGGTTACCCCTATTCCCAAACTGGAGGGCCCAGCCCTATAGAACACCTCGACGTAGGTAACGTTGAAGCTGGAAGGATCCAGCGTCAACAGTCTAGCGCTGAAGTCCTTCGGTATTATTATTAATACGTTATAGTTAGGAACGGCCTTTGGTGTCCCGTTGATTATAATTGCCTCAACGCTTGGGTTGACCCTCTTTACGGACTGAATTATTAGTTTTGCCACTTCCAGCCCCAAGTTAACGCGTTGGAGTTGCTTGCCTTGCAAGAAGGGGATAGGTTGTAACAAGAGCGCTGGGACTACGGAGCCCTTGTCCTCATTTATTATAACTACTCTGACCGGCGTGCTCTTTTGAGCCAAGACTAGGAGCTGTGCCATCAGAGGCAACATTATTGCCGGTAGGACGACAGCTGTCAATATGGTCTTCCTATCTCTGGAGAGGTCCTTGAGCTCCTTCCAAATAACTGGCTTAAGCCCCAACTCCTTTCACCTCTTTAACTGCCCTCACGAAGGCCTCCTCCAAGTTCTCTGCCCCATAAGCTTCTTTCAGCTCGCCCGGCGTCCCAACACTAATTATCTTACCGTCCGCAATGAAGGCCACTCTGTCACACAAGTACTCTACTTCTAACATGTTATGAGAAGAGAGTATTACCGTAGATCCCGTCTTCTTCACGAACTCCTTTATAACCTTCCTAACGTTTATTGACGAGTAGACGTCTAAGCCAGAGGTCGGTTCGTCCAGTATGGCCAGTTTTGGCTTTACCATCAAGGTTCTTGCCAACGCTAACCTTCTCCTCATACCTTTGCTGTAGGTCTTCGTAAGCCTGTTTATTGCATCGCCCAGATCCGCTATTCTTATGCCCTCTTCTATCATCTCTTCTACTTCCTTATTATCCTTCGAATATAGCATTGCGAAGAATTTGAGGTTCTCATAGCCAGTCAACCTCAAGTAAACGTCACTCTCTTCGGGAAGGTAAGATATTATCTTCCTAGCCTTAGCGGGCTCCTTGACGACGTCAATGCCCCAAACTATCACGCGACCTTTATCGGGCTTCAATATGGTACTTATAATTCTCAAGGTAGTGGTCTTTCCAGCCCCGTTCGGGCCTATTAGGCCGAATATCTCTCCCTCGTCAACCTCGAAGCTCACCCCTTTCAAGACAACCTTGTTTCCGAAGGACCTCCACAAGTCCCTCACTTCGACAGCGCTCAAACGCCTTGGCCCCCGATACCTCGAAGCTTCGAGGTAATAATCGAGCAAGTACCGATCTATATTAGTGGAGATGAATAAGTTAAGCCTAGGGGCCGTCCGATGAGCTTGGTCGCCGCAAGGGTCAAGGAATTCTTAGAAGAGTATGGCGAGAGGGCGGCCCTCGTCTTACGCGCCGCGTTAGAGGTTTCTGAAGAGTATAAGGCAAGCGGAAAGAATGTCTTGGGCGATTTCGATTACAAGGGTTTGGTCCAAAAGCTTAAGCTCAAGGGAATAAGTTACAACCCTTCTCCTTTACTACGCAAGCTCGAGAGGGAGTACGGAATAATAGAGACCACTTACAAATCCGAGAAGCAACATTGGTGGAGGTTCATAGACGAAGAAGGCGTAAGGGAAGCCTTAGAGGGGGAAGAAGACATTGAAGACCCAAAGCTAGTAATGCTCAAGGTCCAAGCTGCAGCTTTGGGGTTGGGAGAAATAAAGGAGAAACTTAGGAAGCTTTCAAGCAAGAAGAAGCTTAATACGGCTGAGAGGAAGTGGTTCAAAAACTTCGCCTTCGAAACCTTACCCCTTATAGTCAGGATAGCTGAGACTGTAATAGAGGAGGGCTATGAGGACCCGGAGTTAATGGAAGCTGTAAGGGTGCTTAAGCTCTCCATGAGGGTTGCAAACAAGTTGAAGGCAAAGGGCCTCGTTACCTTGGACATCAATGAAGAGATAAGTCCTTAAGTACGTGTTCCTCCAACAGCTTCAAGCCCAGCGTCTTGTAAAGCTTAAGTTCCTCATGAGACGGTGAGAATGGGTTGAAGCGCGCCTCATAAACTATTACCTTGTCGCATGGCTCCCCCTTAGCTTTTCGGGTTAGCAAGGAGGTGCGAGTGTTTAGGTGAGCCCACTCGACTGGGTCTCTGGTCAATAGCCTAGAGCCCACGAGGACAACCC
>WAOJ01000101.1 GCA_015521275.1 Desulfurococcales archaeon
ATTTATGTTCCTAGCTCAAGGTTAAGTCCTTTGAGTGTATCATTGGAAAAGGCCGGCGTTGAAGGAGTTTCCGCTTGGACCGATAAAGCCCTAAGGCTTCACACTTACCAATACCATGGACCGGATCCAGAAGGTCTTTGGGGAGGTCCAGTTGATAAAGAGGATGCAAAGGAGCACATAATGTTGCTCTTGAAGAAGTTCAAGGATTATGTGGAAAGATACTTTAGCGAGTATTTGGACGAGGAACTGAAGGAGGTTTTGAAGGAAATTTAATTCACACTATCTCTTTATTAGAGTTTAGGCTAAATGGGACTCATCCTCGTCGTGACGTCCAACGGCTTGGCCCAGTAGGGGGCTGAAGTTACTATACCGTCAGCAATGGCGTAATCCCTCACGTTGTTTAAGTTTATCCCTCCTCCAACGTAGACGTCCACGTTGGGGTTAACGGACTTTACCTTTTCTATTACCTTCTTCAGCTCCTCAGGGGTCATGTGGTCCAACTGGACGTCGAAGCCGTACCTAGCCACTTCTAGAGCCTCTTCTAACGTATCTACCTCGAATATCACTCTCTTCCCCATGATCAGTGGGGATTCCCTCATATTCTCCAACGCTTGCTTCAAATCCGTAAACACCAAATGGTTCTTGAATACTAATATGGTATCGGAGAGAGTACTCCTATGTAGCGCAGCTCCCCCGCAGAGGACTCCCTTGTAATAGAGGGCCCTACAAGGGGGAGCTTTCCTGGCTACCACAATCTTGGCTCTTGGGTTTACTTCCTTTAACGCATCAACCATTTTTCTAGTGTAAGTGGCTACGCCAGAGGCTATTGCTACAGCATTTTGCGCTACGCGCCAAGCCTTGTGTAGTGCTTCAGCCTTCCCATAGGCTATTAGAACGGTCCCCTTGACCTTTTCCCCTTCCCTAGCAACCACCTCCACTTCCTCCGCTCCGGCTCTCAAATAGATCTCCTTAGCCTCCTCCAATCCGCAAATGATACCTTCTTCCCTAGTTATAACTTCGGCTTTTCCTTTCTTCTCGCCTATTTGTAGGATAAACGTGGTGCTGTCAAAAGGACCAACATCCTCCATAATCCAATGGTCGTAGAGGTAGGTAGGTATTACCATCTTCATTTTGTCACTCCATCAGTACTGATTTACTGCTAAGTAAAACCTTTTCCGTTATGTAAAAAGGTATCAGTTTACTCGATGAAGAAGACTCTTTCGTTCTCGTTGCAAGCTTTCGAAACCTTCGCCTTGAACTTCGGATCCTCCAGGTCTCCAAAGGTCCTCGCTCCCGTAGGACAAGTCTCTACGCAAGCCGGGAGCAAGCCCTTCTTGATGCGGTGCTCACATAAGGTACACTTGTCGACGGCTCTGTTGTAAACATCTATTGACCTCGCTGCATACGGACAAGCTGTTATACAAGCCCCACACACAATGCACTTGGACTTATTGACCATGACTATCCCTTCCTTAGTGACGTAAGTAGCTCCAGTGGGACAGACGTGAGCACAAGGAGCGTCGTCACAATGGTGACAGATCTTATGCCAGAACTTAACCTTCACGTTCGGGTATTCTCCGCTCTCCTCCCTGACCACTAAAGTCCTCGTCATGAAGAGCTTGCCCAATACTTCCTTTGGGTCTTCTCCCCTCTCGACCCTCTTTATTGCTTCTTTCAGCGGCGTCTCCTTGTATATCGGTAGGCCGACGAGTCTTGAGAGCAACGAAGCTATTATTCCCGGCTCAGGGGGCTTTCCCTCCTTATACTGGTTCTCCATCACGCAAGCTGCAACACAAGCTCCACAGCCCACACACTTGTTCAGATCTATTATCATAGCTGGTTTCATTGGTTACACCCCCTTCACCTTTACTATCATATCTGCCATTAGGTGAGTCCCAGTAACCGGATCTACCAGCTCTGGGCTTTGCAAAACATTGAATGGCATATCTTTGTACTTGCCGAAGAGCAGCTTTATCTCAAAGCCGTAGTTCGGTGGTACGTAGACAGCTTCGGGGACTATTCCTTCGGTAACCTTTGCTGGACCCCTTATGCAGCCGTGCTCGGAGCAAACCTCCACTTGCTGTCCATCCCTAATGCCCAGCTCCGAAGCCCTCCTCTTGTTTATCCAAATCTTCTTCTCCTCGTCAACTATCCAAGATAGTAGCGGGTTTGGTTGGGTCCACGTGTAGCTCATGTTCCTTTCTTTTCCGGTTAGCAAGACGAACTCGTCGCTTCCCAAGCGACCGTACCACAGAGGTGGGACCCAGGTGGGCAGTGGATGCCACTCTGGCTTTATCACGCCTCCTTTAAGCTTCTTTATCAAGTTAAGCATCTTTATTGGTAATATCTCAACTTTCCCCGAAGCCGTATTGAGCCATCCGTTCTTCAATATCTTGTCGTTCATTTCGAGGCCCCAGCTCTCGTCGGTCAAGTATACTATTCCTTTCCTCTTAATCTCCTCGAAGTTGACTCCGTTAACTTCGGCTTGCTTCTTAATTATGTTCTCAAAGTTTCCATTTACCAAGTCATCCTTTATATCGCAGCCCTTACACAAGACTTGGCCAAGCCTCTTGGAGTACTCCTCAAGTGCTCCTAGCTTTTCGAACACCTTCGCCCATATTTGTAGCATACTCATACAGCCTCTCTCAATTACCGGAAACGCTGCCATGAAGCCCTTTGCTAAGCTAAAGGGTATTCCGGCTAGGTGGTTGTACCTCTCCAAGTAGCCGCACTCGGGCACGAAGATATCTGAGTAGAGCACCGTGTCATCCTTCATGAGCCCTATGTCTATTATCTTCTCAACGTTAGGACTTGAGGCTAATTCATGGAACGCCTTGCCCATGAACGTTCTCGCAGGGTTACCGCCCAAGACTATTATTACCAGTCCCTTCTCTTCCTTAGCCGCCTTGACCAAGCCATGGTAACCCTTGCCCCAAGGTATTAGAGGTCCTTCCGTAACGGTTCCATCGCTCAGCTTTATTTTGGTCTTCTTTTCGTACTCGTAGAGCAACGAGGGCTTGGGGGCTACTGGGGGTCCCGCTATTGGTGGAGGGGACCTCTGCAATACCTTGCCTATACCTCCCATTGAGAGCACTACTCCTCCTGGCCTCAACAAGTTCCCAGTTATGATGGACAAGGTCGCTGCTGCGCGGTAGAGCTGGAAGTGGTTGTAGTACTTGTTCGCGCTCCAACCTGGCTCTATCGCGGCTGGCTTGCTTATCGCATACTCTACGGCTATCTTCGTTATGAGCTCTGAAGGCACTCCGCTTATCCTTTCGGCCCACTCTGGCGTATACTCCTTTACGTGATCTTTGAGCAAGTTGAAGACTGTGGTAACCTCTTTACCTTCATACTCACCCTCATAAGTCAATGAAGGGAGCTTTGCCTCTCTCGAGAACTTGAAGCTCTCAGAGGCTTCATCGTAAACCAAGAAGTCTATGGCTTCGAACTCCTTCAATGGGTTCTTCAGCTTTATTTTCTTTGTTTTTATAGGTTCCATGGTCTTCTTGTCCACAAGCATCGGAGCGTTGGTATACTTCCTAAGGTATTCCTCGTCGTAAAGACCTTCCTCTAGTATTACGTTCGTCATGGCTAGGAATACTGCTAAGTCCGTTCCGGGCCTAACGGGAACCCATGTATCAGCCTTAGAGGCCCATTCACTCATCCTAGGATCCATTACCACAAGCTTGTAGTTGCCCAAAGCATGGCCGGCCTTCGCAGTTAGACCTACAGCTACACTGCCTCCCAAGTTCCTTCCGTAGGACAGGAAGAACTTCGTCCTCTCGAAGTCGGCAACTAAGAGGGCATGCACTCCGGGAACTCCGCTGAAGCCCCAAGCGAAAACCTTAGAGCCTATACAAGTGCTCAAAGGTAAGCTTATAACGTTGTTTGTCTTCAGCGTTGGGGCTATGGCCATGCTTATTGGATCTCCGTAGGCAGCAGCGGCAGCTTGACCAACTACCAAGATTACCTTGTGTGGTTCCCCTTCGTCCCACTTCTCCTTTATTACCTTCGCTATTTCGCTTATAGCCCTCTCATAGCTAACCTCTTCGAAGTTCCACTCTCCCCTCCTACCGCCAATTCTTATGAGAGGTTTCCTCAACCTGTCCGGGTTGTTTATTTGGAGGGGGCCGGAATTGCCCCTAGGGCATATGTGGCCCTTGTTGTGGTACTTAGCGTAAGGGTTACCGTAAACCCTAACCGCCTCGTTACCCTTAGCTTCAACCATTATGCTACAAGCGGCCGTACACATCCTACATATACTCGGAACTACCTTCAGCCCCACTTCCCTAGCCTTCTCCAGCCCATCTACGGAGAAGTTGAAGGTTTCAGAAGATAAGAGCTTTAACGACTTCATTATTTATCACCCCAAGAATATTAGCCCAAAAGATATTGCGGCTATCCAAATGAGAAAAGCCGAGGTTATGGCTAAGACGTCCCCTCCGCTTACGAAAGAAGCCTTTTCGTCGGAGAAGACCTTCTTGTAGTAACCTTCCAACAGCCTAGCCCTCTGAGGCCAGTAAGCCGTTACCGCCTTCTGTAAGAACACTCCTATGAATGCTAAGGCGGCTGCTAAAGGCACGTAATAG
>WAOJ01000102.1 GCA_015521275.1 Desulfurococcales archaeon
CCGATAGAGGGTATAGAGAAGGCCACCGATAAGACGCTCTTCTCGAAGACAATGAGGGAAGCCGGAATACCTATGCCTCCAAGCTATCCAGCCACTAGCGTTGAGGAGGCCCTAGAGGCGGCAAGGAAGCTGGGATTCCCAGTTATAGTAAGGATTGCCTTCACGTTGGGTGGCAAAGGGAGCTTCATAGCTTGGAACGAAGAGGAGTTCAGGAAGTGGTTGATAAGGGCTTTTGCACAGAGCGACGTCGGAAAAGTGCTCGTCGAGAAGTACTTGTACCATTGGAAGGAAATAGAGTTCGAGGTCGTGAGGGATTCCTATGGCAATTCTATAGCTGTTGCTTGCCTCGAGAACTTGGACCCCATGGGCGTACATACGGGAGACTCGGTAGTAATTGCGCCTTGTCAAACGCTAACCAATAGGGAGTATCAAATACTGAGGGATGCATCCATAAAGGTAGCGGAGACCATAGGCATGATAGGTGAGGGCAACGTACAGTTGGCCCTAGACCCTCGCGGCGAGACGTATTACGTAATCGAGACTAACCCTAGGATGAGTAGGAGCAGTGCGTTGGCCAGCAAGGCCACAGGCTATCCCTTAGCCTACATAGCTGCAAAACTAGCCTTAGGCTACAAACTATGGGAAATATTAAACAAAGTAACCGGAATAACGTGTGCGTGCTTCGAACCCAGCTTAGACTACGTAGTCATAAAGATACCCAGGTGGGACTTGGATAAGTTCGAGCACGTCGATAAGAGGTTGGACAGCGAAATGAAGAGTGTAGGGGAAGTTATGGCCATAGGGAGGAACGTAGCGGAGGCTATGCAAAAGGCCATAAGGATGTTGGACATAGGCCATAAGGGCCTTACAGACTTTAGGAAGTTATCTAAAATGAGCAAGGAAGAGGCACTGAAAGCGCTCAGAGAGAGGTTACCCTATTGGCCGCTCTACGCGGCTAAGGCCCTCTATGAAGGTGCTAAGCCGGAAGAGATAAGCGATGCTTACGGCGTGGACAAGTATTTCGTCTATTGGATAAAGGAAGTGGTTGACGTAAAGAAGGAAATTGAGAAAGGCGAGTACGATTATGAATATGCCAAGATACTTGGATTCAGCGACGAAGAGCTAAGGAAGGACGTAAGGGAAGGACTGCTACCGAAGGTTAAGAGGATAGATACGTTAGCTGGGGAGTGGCCTGCCAAGTCGAACTACTTGTATACGACGTATGACGGCGAAGAGGATGACGTGAGCTTTGAGAAGAAGCATATGAAGGCAATAGTCCTAGGGGCTGGCGTGTTTAGGATAGGGGTCTCGGTCGAGTTCGACTGGGCTACGGTTACCTTGGCCCATTCGCTGAAGGAGTATGGTTCGAAGGAAGTGATCATCCAGAACTATAACCCAGAGACCGTGTCAACTGACTGGGACGAGAGCGACAAGCTATATTTCGAAGAACTAACTTTGGAGACCGTTTACAAGATAGTGAAGAAGGAGAGGCCTTGGGGTGTCATAGCCTTTGCCGGAGGCCAGATCGCAAATCGCTTGTACAAGAAGCTCGAGTCCTTGGGAGTTCCGATCCTAGGGACCTCTGGGAGGAGCGTTGATATGGCTGAGGACAGGAACAAGTTCTCAGAGCTATTAGACAAGCTCGGCATAAAGCAGCCCAAGTGGGTTTCTGCGAAGAGCTTGAGGGAGGTGAAGAGGTTCATAGAAGAGGTGGGCTTTCCGGTAATCGTCAGGCCCAGCTACGTTTTGAGCGGCGCCGGAATGAAGGTCGTGTGGAACTGGGATGAACTCAATCAATTCTTAGCGAAGGCGGCGGAGGTCAGCGAGGAGTACCCAGTTGTGGTGTCCAAGTTCATAAGCGGGGCTCGGGAGGCTGAGATAGACGCAGTCTCCGACTCAAAACACGTGGTAGCAATAACCCTCAACCACATAGAGCCGGCCGGAGTACACTCCGGCGACTCTACTATGGTCACTCCCTTTAGATTCTCGAAGGCTGTCGAAAAGAAGATGCTAGAGGTAGCCCACAAGATAGCTACTGAATTGGAGATAAGAGGCCCGTTCAATATTCAATTTATAGTAGATGGTGATGACGTTTACGTAATAGAGACTAACTTGAGGGCCAGCAGGAGTATGCCGTTCTCCAGCAAGTCCAGAAACGTAAACTTGATGAGGTTGGCGGCGAAGGTCGTTCTGAGCGGGAGTTTAGGTATAGAAGAGGATATCTACGTCCCGCCAGCCAAGGTCTACGGAGTCAAGACCCCTCAGTTCAGCTGGCCTCAGCTGAAGGGAGCTTACCCAGATCTGGGGGCCGAGATGAGGTCTACCGGCGAGGTTGCGGCCTTCATGAAGGAATACGAGGAAGCGTTGTTACTCTCGTGGCTGTCCGCAGTCCCCAACGACTTACCGAAGCCGGGCAAGAAGGTCCTAGCCTATACTTTGGAACGATATGAAGAAGATGTACAGAAGATGAAGAGAGCTGCAGAAATTATGAGTAATTTGGGCTTCGACGTGATAACGTTGCAAGAGAGACCTTTAGAAGGCTTTGAGAGCGTTAAGGCTTCCGATGTGAAGGAGATGATGGTAAGAGGCGAAATAGGATTCGTAATGACATCTGGAAGCGACGAGATGGTGGACTACGTGGTCCGAAGGACGGCCGCCGACCTAAACGTACCCTTAGTGTTAAACTCATACTTAGCGGAGGAACTGAGCAAGTCGTTCAAGCACCTAGTAGAGAAATATGGGGAACTGAGCCTTAAAGGAATAAAGATACAAGAGTATGGCGAACTCTTCGGGTCTTGACCCGAAACCTTCATCATGATTCAGCCAATCCAGCTATCTTCATCCCCTTTAGGGCAAGATACCCCTGTTCGTGAAGCTCTTTAGTACGATGTCGATTGCGAACAACATCATTAAAGCGGCAAGAGCTACGTTGAATATCTTACTCAAAGCGACGCTGAACAACAACTTGCCCGCTGCTGCTAGGAGAGCTAGCCATAGGAAGTCCATCCATACATGAGACGCGTACATAGCCGCGAAGTGTTTCTTAGAGGTACTCCCCATCTCCACTAGGGGTAAGCCGACGGTCACCCACCAGAGCAGGAAATAGACGTTAGAGGCTGTGAACACCAAGCCTGCCAAGAACGCGTCGGTAACGGTGACCTTGGGCATACCTCCTCCGTTTACGAGGCCGTAGGCGAAGAACGTGGCGAATGCTAGCACTATTATTGATAGGACCCTCTTATACTTCATCAAGGTATCCCTAACGTTGGAGAGTAAGAAAGAGAGAAGGACCAAGTAGGGAAGCTCGAAGGCCATGTGACCGGCGCTGACCAGTATTCCCCCAATAGGCCCTAAGGTACCCC
>WAOJ01000103.1 GCA_015521275.1 Desulfurococcales archaeon
GAACAGAGGCAACTGCCGTGGAGGAAGGTAATAATAAGCGTTAGTACCCCTACCACCACTTATCATGAGGCCTAAGAGCCTCCAAAAATCCTCTTTATGCGATATATTAGCAGCGTGAAGAACGACGGCTTGCGACCGTCGTAGAAGATCAACTTGCCACAGTACGGGCAGTGCTTGAGCCTCAGATCGGCTCCACAAGACCAGCACTTGGGCTCGTTGAATACGTTCAAGGCGCCACAAGAGGGGCACTTCACCGTAACGAACGTCAAGTCCCTCTTACAGTATGGGCACCTTATCGTTATTTCCTTCTTCAAGTTGTCTATCAACTTTTCTATGACTCTTTCCAAGTAACCCTCATACTTTATAGCGATGGCCAAGTTCTTGTACTGGAACATTTGAACCCTGTAGTCTTCCGGTAAATAGACCTTTAGCCAGGCGGGCTTGCCCTTGTCCATTATAAGGGCTAACTCCTCTATACTTTTGAGCATGGAGGACGCTATGGCGGAAGCGTACTCCGCACCCTCCCTATCAGTGCCCTTGGTCATGTAAGGAAATCCTTCGCTGCTCGCGGTTACGTAAGCCACTCCCCTTATCTTGCTAACCTCCTCTACGAAAGCGTTGAGCCTCTCGTCAACTGAGCTCAAGACTTTCTCCTATTAAACCTCATGACAAACCAGATTTATACCATTTCGCGTAGGCCGAGGGGTGCGAGAATGCTGTCTGACCTCGTAGCAAAGCTAGAGGAGCTTAAGAGGAAGAGGAATGCCTTCATAATAGCCCACAACTACCAGCTGCCCGAAGTTCAAGACGTGGCGGACTTCGTGGGCGACTCCCTAGAGATGGCAAGAAAAGCCATGGAAACCGATGCAGACGTGATAGTCGTTGCGGGCGTCAGGTTTATGGCTGAAGTGGCAAAGGTGCTGAACCCGGACAGGGTGGTCCTCCACCCAGAGCCTAGGGCTGGCTGTCCTCTGGCGGACCACATGACTCCAGAGATAATTAAGAAGTTTAGAGAGCTTTATCCCGGAGCGCCACTGGTCACTTACGTCAACTCGACCTTAGTTGCAAAAGCAATGAGCGACGTCGTAGTCACGAGTGCTTCCGCCGTCAAAGTGGTAAGCAAGTTAGACGACGACGTAATACTGTTCGGCCCAGACAAAAACTTGGCACACTTCGTTAGGAAGAAAACTGGTAAGGAAATAGTGACCGTTCCTCCGTGGGGTCACTGCCCGGTGCACGAGTTCCTGCTTTCTCCTTATTACTTGATGAAGGCTATGGACGAACACCCGGGATGTAAGCTCTTGGTTCACCCCGAGGCTCCCCCGGAGAGCCAAGAGATGGCGGACTTCGTCGGTAGCACTAGCCAAATGCTCAGAGCGATAGGCGAGTTAAAGGCCAATTGCTACATACTGGGGACCGAGGAGGGCTTGAGCTATAGGGCGAAGAAGCTCTACCCGGACGTGGAGGTTTATCCGCCGGACAAGAGGACGATATGCATAGATATGAAGAAGATAACGTTGCTAAACATCGTTAGGAGCTTAGAGAACATGAAGCCCAAGGTAGAGGTCGACAAGGGGTTGGCGGAGAAGGCGAGGGAAGCCATAACTAGGGGCTTGGAGCTAGCCCTCGACAAGAGTCCCTAATCCTCTTGAGTCCTTCCTCCCTCACCTTCAATACGTTCTCAGAACCTTTGAGCACTAGGTCCCTCTCGAGGTCCAGCTCGGTATAAACGCAGATCTCGTTCAGCCTCTCCTTTGCTTCCTCTATGTCTTTAGTTCCCTTAACCCTCTCCGCCAGCTCGCTCTCGACCTTCTCAGCGTCTAGGAAGAACGTGGTAGCGGTTATTGGGTTCAAGAAAAGCTTCCTAGCACCTCTCCTTATCCTCACTTCCCCGTACTCGCCCAGAGCGGCTAACACTGCCATCTTACTGGCCTCCGTATCCATGGAATTTATTATTTTCAAGCAGTCTTCCGCTAAATCCTTAGACAGCACGAAGCCGCCCTTGTTGCCTCCGGCCCTCCAGACCTCTGCTACCCTCTCCAATACCTTCTCTTGCGGAAGCTCTCCGTCACACCCGGGGCCGAACACCGCTAAGACCTTCTCTTTTACCTTTAGCTCCTTCAACGCTGCGAGACCCAAGGCGTCTGCCAGAGGGCTCCAGACCTCCTCGTCTTGGGGCTTTGCCAGGACGTCGCCACCGGCGTCTACTGCGTAGACAGCATCTACGTTATAGTCTCTTACTGCTTCTTCAAAGCCCTTGAGCATTCCCTCAAATCCCTTCTTCAAGTCAAATATCAGCACTTGCACCTTTGCGGCCCTTGCCAGCTTTGAGGCTTGAGGGACCACTTCCTTACCATTCCTAATGGCGAACTCGTCGCCGTCCGCTATGCAATAGTTTTCCTTCATTTTGCAGCCCTTTAGCTCTTCCAAGCCTATGGGGCCTGGCACTGGGTCCCTCACTAGCCTCTCCCAGATGACACTGCCTAAGACGGTTTCGTAGCCCAGCTTTTCCAAGTATTTGGAGACGCAGTAAGCAGCAGCCACGTCTCCTCCTCCGCCTATGCCTACGACCAGCGCCCTCAACACTTGAAACCCTTAAAGTCGCCCGACATTTGGCCTAAATCTGCGGATGAGCGGGCAGGGACGAGCTGAGTACCCCAGCGATGAAGTGTTCGGTGGAGCGAGGGCGACGCGGATCCTCCGGTTTAAAGCTCTCTTACCCTAGTGATACTCGGGTACAGACATGAGAAGGTTGGCACTGCTATTAGTGTTAGCGTTCGTCGTGGGGGCTTCCAAAATAGACGTAAGAATAATATCCTCCTACTCAACCCCGGCTCAGTCGCCAGCGTACAACGCTTTCATGACGTTCTTACAGAACAACCCGGACTTGAGGCAGTACTTCGGCGTTCCAAACTTTGGGCTCGCGCTTACTGCTCCTCCGAACGCTAAGGAGACGAAGGGGCTGCTGTTAATGTTCGACACCAAGGCCACTACCGGTAACGTAACGCAAGACAAGATCCTAGCCAAACAGTACGTAAAGAATGTGATCCTAACTGCCCTTCAAGAAGGGATGAGGGTCGCCATTGTCGCTAGCCCCAAGAGCTCCTTGGGCCAGCTGGTGCTGTACTACTTAGGTATAGTGATACCTACCAAGGTCGTGGTCATAGGCAACAAGAGCGCGGTGGTTCCCGCTTGCAACCAAGGCGTTAAGCCCCTAGCTGTTCCTCAAGAGCTACACCCGATCTATAGCGGCGTCCGCATACTGCCCGGCTCTTGCTGTATGGTGCCCTTCGTCCCCGACGTCGTAGCTCCCGTGAGCTTGGGTCAAGGCGGGAAGTACTGCGTAATAATAAGGCTGACCAAGCTGAGCGACGAAATGATAATACTCTCTTGGAACGGCATATATAGGGACATATCCTCCAACCCCAACGTCCAGAGGTTAATGAGGAATGTGATACTCTACTTGGCCTTCAAGCTCCCTGCTAAGTATCCCAAGAAGCCCTTTACAGTGACTGTTACCAAGACTGTCACCACTACTAAGGTAACTACGGTAACCAACAACGTCACTGTCATAATGTCAACCACCAGCTGGCTCACCACCACCGTTTACAGAACTGTGACCACAACACTCCTCTCAACTATAACCAAGTTCGTTACGACCACGCTCACTCAGCTAAGCACTGTATACAACACAATAACGAGCTATGCTACCATAACTAAGACCGTAACTCTAACTACGACAGTTATTTCGAATGTCACCGTAACCACCGTAAGTACGATAACCACAACCCTCTACAAGACCATATACAACACTGTGACCACTACGCTTACCAAGTACAAGACGGACATGAAGACAGCAGCGGGGGCCGCGATAGGTGGAATAATACTGGGCTTGGTGATCGCCTTAGCGTTGAGAGGCATGGGCAGTAGGCCGAAGAGGAGCGCGCTCACAGAAGAGTGGTGAGTTCCCACAAGTCTTCATCCATGAAGATGTCCTTTCCTTTAATCACGATTTCTGCCCTTTCCAATCCCACCCAGAGCATAGCTTCTCCCTCGTTTAGGGAAGGGGGTTTCATCCCCAAGAAGGTCCAGCAAGCCTCGTCTGCGTGCCTAGCTCTAAGCCCCTTGTTCCAGTAATGGGACTTCGTTATCAGTTCTGCCACCTTCGCTTCGTAGTCGGGCCCCGTGGCCGGCTCATAGGGCACGTAGATCGCTTCGAGCAGTTCCGGGGGTATGGGGCTAGAGATACCCTCCTCCGCTCCAAAGGTGGGTGAGAAGGCGGGAAACTTTATCATTTTTGCCTCCCACGTCGTTACCCAGAAAGGATTGAGAATGATGTTTTTATTGACTTTATCCCCCAAGTGCCTTATGGGCCACTCTCCGTACTTCTCTTTGTAACCGAAGGAAGACTCTGGGCTCAAGGCTCTAAGGACCACTGCCCCTTCCTCTGGGACC
>WAOJ01000104.1 GCA_015521275.1 Desulfurococcales archaeon
TACACGTAGACGCCGTTGTCCACCTCCTCTTTAGGCGCTCCCTCCCACCTAGCCGCTATTACATGAACCTCATGCCCCCTTTTCACCAACGCCCTTGCCAAGTCTCTAACGTAAATGCCTATTCCGCAAGGCATTGGAGGATACGAGGAAATTATCCCTATCTTCACTGCTCTCACCTCTTGAAGGCCTTCAATAGATATTTACCCTCAACGACGACGCCATCACCTATTTGGGCTCCCACGGCCTCTGCTAGCGGTTTGCACTTGGCCGCGTAAGCGAGGACTACGTCACCTCCAGGTTTGTAATCGATATAAGCATCAGCGTTCAAGAGGCCCTTTGCCAATACCAAGTCGTTATCCTCTCTAAGTTCTCTGGCTTTCGAGCACGGGTCGAAGATCGTACAGTCCTTCGGTAACGCTTCCACCTTCCCTTCCCAGCCCAAGAGTTGAGCTACTTCTACCAGTTCCGAATAAGTCGCATCGATCTCGTAGCTCTCTTCTCTAGCTACTAGGGTAACCTCCCATCCCATTTCTTGAAAGAACTTCGCAACCATAATGTCATACGGCACTTCTGGTAAGTTGTCAACGGCATAGACCATGCTTCCCTTCTCCAAGAGCCTTTCAGCCCCTACGGCCACTACCTTACCGAACTTGACGTTCCCTAACCTGTACTCTCCACCTACTGCAGTATCGTAGAGGTTGCCCATCGTCATCATAGTGAGGGCTTCATCAAAGGTATCTGGGACCTTCAGGTTTTTCGATAGGGTCTCCTCCAACAATTTCCTCTTCTCTAGCGCGTATATGTCGCCTAGGACAGCTTTTACGGCCTTCCACGAGAATCGAAAGGCCTTGCTCTTAGGTAGTTGCATACTCCCAACGGTGGTGGCCAAGATAAACTGAAGCTCTTTATCGGTTGCATAGCCTCTAAATGCATCATAAATTCTTGCATCTAGGAGACAACGGACACATTCTTCTCTCCACTTCATCATGTCCGAGTACCTACTTCGAGGGTAAGGAGGAAGGATTATGAAATATTCAAAAATTGCTTTTAGAATTCACCACCGAACTTGGAGCCCTCTTCGCCCTCTTCCTCTCCTTCTTCTCCCTTCTTGCCCTTCTTCTCCTTCAGCGGCGCGGCTGCTATGACGTCGTCTATCTTCAGTATGGCGTTGGCTGCCTCGGTGGCGCTCTTGAGTACTTGCTCCCTAACCCTCACCGGCTCCACTACGCCTAGCTTGAGCATGTCCTCGGCAACCTTGCCGTTTATCACGTCCACGCCGGCCCATATCTTGCCCTCTCTGTGAAGCTTCCTCAACTCCATTAGGGCCTCTAAGGTATCCATTCCAGCGGTGTCAGCTAGCACTACCGGTATCTCTTCTAGCGCCTCTGCATAAGCCTCAATGGCCAGCTGCTCCTTTCCGCCGACGGTGGCGGCGTACTTCCTAAGCCTCTCGGCCAGCTCTACCTCGATCGCTCCTCCTCCAGCAACGACCTTGGGCTTCATGAATATATTCCTAAGCACGTGAAGAGCATCGGTTATGTTCCTCTCGGCCTCGTCTAGGGCCATGTCGCTGGCTCCCCTTAGCAATATGGTTACTGCCTTGGGGTTCTTGGCACCCTCGATGAAGATCATCTTGTCCTTTCCTACCCTCCTCTCCTCCACGAGCTTGGCTTCACCCAACACTTCGGGGCTCACGTCCTTTATGCTGGTTACAACCTTAGCTCCGGTGGCCTTGGCGACCTTCTCTATGTCGCTCTTCTTGACCCTCCTCACGGCCATTATGCCCTTCTTGGCTAGGAAGTGAGCAGCGACATCGTCGATGCCCTTCTGGGTTATCACCACGTTGGCACCACTCTCAGCTATCTTGTCAACCATCTCCTTCAATATCCTGGTTTGCTCCTCTAAGAAGGCCTCTATCTGCCTCGGGTCAGTTATGTTTATCTTGGCGGTTATGTCGGGCTTCTCAACCTCTAAGGGAGTGTCTAGCACCAGTATCTTGGCGTTTTCAACTCTCTTGGGCATGCCGGGGTGCACTACCTCCTTGTCCAGCACTATCCCTTGTACCAATTGGCTGTCCAGCAAGCTTCCGCCCTTCTTCTTCTCGATCTTTATGTCGTCCAAGCTCATCCTCAAGCTTCCGTCGGGCTGTTCCTCGGCGACAGTGTAAGCGGCATCTATGATCATGTTCAGTAGCTTCTCCTTTATTTCTTCAGCCTCTTGACCAATGAACTTGCTGCTCAGGGTGGTGCTGACTAGCTTCTTCATGTACTCCTTGTCCTTGGGGTCAACTTTAACGGCTATCTTGTCTAGCTCCTCTAGGGCCTTCTCCATAGCCTTCTTGTAGCCCTCGATGATTATGCTTGGGTGGATGTTGTCGTCTAGAAGCGGCTCAGCCTTCTCCAACAAGCTTCCGGCTAGCACGACGACGCTGGTGGTACCATCTCCCACCTCGGCGTCTTGGGCCTTAGCGGTTTCTACGATCAGCTTAGCGGCTGGGTGCTGGACATCCATCTCCTTGAGTATGGTAACTCCGTCATTGGTAACGGTTATGTCGCCGAAGGTATCAACGATCATCTTGTCCATTCCCCTAGGTCCTAGGCTGGTCTTCAAGACTTCCGCTATTATTCTAGCAGCTAGTATGTTGCTCCTCAGCGCTTCCCTGCCGTAGGTCCTAGTAGCGCCCTCCTTTAGGATCAGTACCGGGACGGCGGCCATCTCAACTCACCGTGAAACACCCCGGAACGCTTCTATATAAGTTTTAGCCCTCCAGACAGATGGGTTTATAAAAGTTGTAAATGGCTTTAAGGAGTTGCATCCCTTCCTTTCCCAGCTCTAACCAGATCAAACACTTACCCTCTTGCCAGAGCAGGTGATAGGGCCCTCTAACATCCGGAATGATGTAGAAGCCTTCATGAGGTATGGGCTTCAAGTAGGGTATTTTACCTTGGGCTTTATTTATGGCATTTATCATCTTCTGTTCCAATCTCTTGGCAATGGTCGAATTGTTGAATAAGGCTAACCATAAGATGCTGCCATCGTTGTATGTAGCGACGACAGCATCTTTGATTCCTACAATATCGTTAGGGTGCCAGTGGAGATCTCTTATGGCTTTTATTGCGTCTCTACCCAATAAGAACCTTACTACTCTGATATTCTCATACTCCTTAAGTGCTTCAAGCTTTTCCTTTGTTACGTGCTTTACTGTGTGGGTTTTGGTATGATGTGGCATAAAGGGTACATATATCAAGGTCGCGAGTGACGCGACGAGAGCTACCAATATTACCCAAGCACCTCTATTCAAGGCCTCACCCCATCAAAAAATCTTTTAAACGGTTTTACGCACTACCCCCGCGGGCTTGGGGCCGTCGTCTAGCCCGGAAGGACGCCGCCCTGACACGGCGGTAGTCCGGGGTTCAAATCCCCGCGGCCCCACCACACTTTCGGCATACTCCCCAAAGATATAACAGCAACCTCATGAGGGGGTTCGGAGGTTCGGCCTTGCAAATCCAACGCTTAGACACGTCGAGATCACTCTCTACGGAGGAGCTGTCCTATGTGATCTCACTCGCTCGGAAAGGTTCTTTTATGCTTAATCTTTACCCAGTTTATTTAGTATCACCGGAGACCATGGACAAATGCTCCCCACCGGAATTGATGAGGGGCGTGAACCCTCACTGTGTCAAAGAGATCATACCCTCGGTAAGGTCCGTGCTATCCGAATTACCAGAAGAGCCGGAAGGTGAACGTTTGGATGACTTGTTGAACCTCGTCGAGAGGAGGCTGAAGGAATGCTCCAGAAGCTACGTTAACCTAGCGATGGGTGTCTTCTTACCTCATGGTTGTAAGAATGAAGGAATCGCCGGCCCGGTTATCCTAATAACGCCGGAGAGAGTAGAGGACGAAGCAAATAAAATAAGCAACGAATACTCAATAGCACAAGACGATGCCTTCAAGTCGCTCTTCAAAGCCGTATTGTCTCATGAGCTGGGTCACGCTTACTCCTATGCCTTCTCAAAATCTCCGGCCGTTAGTGGCTACTCTAGTTCATTAGGACTAAGAACGGTGGAGGAGACGATAGCTCAGCTTTTCGCTTATCTTAACATCAATGAAAACGATAGAATGGTTATGACTCTTGAGAGTAAGGAGCAGAGCGCTGAGTATCGGGCTTGGTACCTATTGTCTGACTTCGCCGAAGATGCGATAAAGACACTGTTAGACCTCTACGATTGTCATGATCAACCACTCTTCCTCGATAATAGAAAAATCGAGAAGTGTCTCTACCTACTACATGATTGTCTCTACGGGTATTACCCTCATTGCTACCGCTTCTATAAGTACTGTTGCGCCAACGCGAGTGATTGCCTACAATTTCTATGTCTAGGATTGAGGTATCCAAGCTTAGGTCATCCTCTAACGCCATACCTATGGGCGCTGTGGGCAATGGCGTCCAATGCATCAATATCAGCTATGTTGAAGTTATTCGGACTTCAACTGTTAATAACGTCTTCTTTAATAGAGCCCAAACCCTAACGCGTGGAACCTAACTTCAAGAGCCACTTCAGGCTCGCATAACACTCCCAGAGCCTCTTTCCTGACAGCTCGCAGAAGGTTAGCAACGTCGCTTCCATTGGGGTACAAGCCCCTACTGCAGTACTCGCTATTATTGACTTTATGAATGGTACTAAGTCTTTATCGTAGTACATAGAATAGGCCAAGTAAGAGTATAGCATATTCAAGGTTAACTTTAAATTACCTCCCCCTAGTGGAGGATTTACCGTCATTAAGACATATCCTACAGCATCCTTGAAGGTTACATTGCTAGACTTAACGACTATCATATTACATCGCGTCAAACTCGTTAGAGGGGTCTTGTTCAAGAACTTCAAGTATTCGTACTTCAAGATGAGGAAAGCAAAATATGCCCTTATGTCATCGTACTTCTGTAACTCCTTATAAATTCCTTTGAGGTCTTTCGGTGAGCCTATGTAAACGTAATACCACCTTCCCAATATCCTCAAAGTCTCAACGTTTTTCAGCTTGGGTAACTTTGAATATGCAATTTTAATGAGTTCTTTACTCAGTCTCTCAGGAAAGTTGTTGGGGAGCAAGGTATGACCTTTGTAACAAGTATAGTTACCCAAGACCGAACTAACTAACCATAAGCTTAAGTCAGTAGCCAACAAGCTGCCTAGCCTACTGCTATACGTTATGGAGATGGCTGGACAACTCGTAGTTATGTTAAATGACAAATGCTTTATAGCTAGCAAGAGGAGTTGGGCTAGGCTCAAACTTAAGTCTCCCTGTTCAATGGCGGAAAGGGCAAAAAAGTGATTGAGGAGCTATACGTCCCCGACTTGAACGCTGTGATGAGAGGAATAGTGACCAA
>WAOJ01000105.1 GCA_015521275.1 Desulfurococcales archaeon
CTCAAGTTTTGTAAACGCCCTTTGAGTGCGGTGGGAGCAGGTTTGAAAAGGATAGCGGGCTTACGCTCTTGTGTATGGGAGCTAAGTAGCGATGAAGAATTCTTGGCCGACCGATCGGTGAGTGCAGGTCACGGGATCTGAGCCCGTTCCTTCAAACACTTAAATGTATTGGCTACTCTAGTGTCAACGGGTTACCCCTTATGGGCAATCGAGACGACATACTGGCGCTTACTAAGCTTTATGAAGCAGTTGAAGAGGTCCCGCCCAGCCCAGAGCTGTCTTACACGATATTTGAAACTCTGATCAAGTTAAGGAAGCTTTACTTGGATAGGAAGAGGCTTCGCAACGCCATTGACCTGGCTAAGGAAATAAGCTTCATGCCCAATCCACCCAAGAACATAGACCCAGAGCTCAGGAGGATCTTTAACGCCAAGTACGCCGAAGACCTTGTTAACATGGTTGAAGAGATAAACAAATTAATAAAGAAAGTAGAGAGGTACGTGAATGATATAAACGAGGACTTGAGCATAATAGAGGCCATCTTGAAGAAGAAGTGTGGCGAATGCGATGAGTGGGAGAAGATAAGGGAGGCTAGGGAAGCTTGGAACGAGTGGGTGAACAAGGACCTAACCTCAAGCTTGAAGGACGGTAAGAACTTGTACCAAGAGATACTCGAAATAATGAACGCTTTGTACGAAGAGGAGAAGAAGGTGAAAAAAGAGAGCTTCGGTAAAAAGGTTAAGGAGTTCATCAAGAAGTTCTTTGGCTCATCTGGGAACCCACCAGAGGAAGGGGAAGGCTAGCAAGGCCACGTAGCCCAAGTAAGGGAGTTTGATAGGATAGCCGTCAACCTCTATCACAGTGCCCACGACTCTACTCTGAGGCACTCCGGGCAACGGCTTGAAGGTCTTGCAATTCATAAACTGATATAGATAGAAGTCGGTGACTGGGTTATTGTCGCCCTTCGTTATGAAGTAGAAGTAGAGCTTAGCGCCCTTAAGTTCCTTGAGGAGCTTTTCCCTAGCCTTTTCACTGAAGACCACGTAGAGCCTAGAGGTCCCGTTTGGGAAGGTAGCGCTTATGGCTTCTCCGACCACTCTATGAATTATGAAGGGGCCTTGGCAAGACCTATAGACGACTATCCTCCCTATGCTTATATCCTTGGGAGCCAAACCTCTCACGAATACTAGGTCGCCCCTCTCCAAGGTGGGCCTCATGCTCCCAGAGGCTATCGTAGATATTGGTACTGGCGTGTTCAAGACGAATTTCAACACCACAATTATTATTATCGCTTCTATTAAGGCTTTGACCCACTCTAAGGTCTCCTTCTTCAGCTTCTCCACTCCAAACCCCTCAATGGGGAACTGGGGAGAGGAGTATAATGGCCAACGCCGCCAAGGCTATTGAGAGCCACGAACCCTCCCAAGGGTCGCTGATAGGAGTTTCTGCTTCGAACAAGCTCAGGATTAGGGATATCATAACCAAGGGCGCATATACTTCAGAGGCTGGCTGGTTAGCCTTCACGCCCAACCAAAGGGTTATTGGAAATAGACTCAAAGCCCTCGGGAAGCCCAAGTACCAGCCCACTGAGTAGGGGTAGGGCAACAGCTGGAAGAACGCAGAGAGGATATATGCGAAGGCGCCAGAAGCTATCGGGTTTAGGAAGCCGGAGAGGGTAAAGATCAAGGGGTAATATATCAAGTTCTGTCCGCCCGCCTTAGGATAAACTTTCATTACGCTTTGTGACCATTGGGCTAGGAATAAAGCCGTCAGTGAGCCCGCCAAGAGACTTGCCACTTGAGCTAAGGATGCTTTGCCCCTGGACGAATAAGGTCTCGAAGGGAAGGTTGAGATCAACGCGGTGGGTATGGGGGAAGGAACCGGAAATAGGAGCCAGCTAATGCCCACGCCGTCTAACCTAGAGAGGAGGCCAAGGACTATAACTTGGATTGAGAAGGGAAGCACGAGGCCCCCGAAGAAGCCCGTCGCTGCGGCCACCACGTTTTTACACGTACTAACCTTAACATAGTTCAAAGCAAATATGAAGGTTAGGAGAAATATGGTCGGAACGGTTACTAAGTTATAGAGCGTAGCCTTGGGGGGTTCATAGTTGCTCAAGATCAAAAACGGGCCCAACCTAGCGCCAATTCCTCTACACTTGTCCCTTTGTTCCGCCTCTACCAGCTTGAACTCCCCTTCCGCTATGGGCTCACATGAGTCTCGGTATTCCTCCGAGGACCTCCTTTTCTTTTTTGAGAAGACAGTCAAGGGGTATCAGCGCCTCCTTCCCTCCGTGGGAGCGTCTCCTAACGCTTATTGGCAATAACCCTTTCTCCAGTTCAGCCTTCGCGATGTATATTGGGTCCTTAACCGGGAGCTTGTCAACGTCAATCAGGGGAGGCGCCCCTATGGAGATCTGAAGCGCCCTGATCCCCACTATTACTGCCCTCTCGAACTTCGTTAAATAAGGTGGACCCAGCTCTATCTTGTCACAACTCAAAGCCAGCCCGCCCCGCTCGGTCTATAGGAAACTGTTTTAGCTTTGAGTTTTTGGGAAGTGGAGGGAGCAAATGAGGGTAAGGGCCACCGTGGTCAAGGTTGAGGGTCATTGCGCAGCCGGCTACGAGCCCGGCGACTGGTTCGAGTTCGAGGGGTTCACGCTCAAAGCCTTCAGCAAGCCCGTTTGCTTGCACTTGTTAGCCTCAATGCTCCACGTGGTCTATGCAATGCTAAAGGGAATAGATCCGGAGGACATGGGCTACAAAGGGGGTCTGTTAAGGTGCCCGGACCCGGTAACTGGGAGCGTCACGGTAAAGCTAGAGAAGTTACAATAGCCTTGGGGCTTGAAGCATTATCTTCCGCAATAACTGCGTTCTTGCCTTGGTACCTATTTCCCTTAAACTTCGTGGTCCTCTGGTATTCCTACTCGAGCATAATGGGAGTTGGGATGTGGGAAGGCAACGAGGGGAGGCTGTTAACGTTCATAGTGGTTTCGGTAATTCCCTTAACAATTCTAGCTTTGAAATATTCCCCGACCCTCGCCCTCTCTTGGGTTACGTTCTTCTTGTACTGGGTTAGGATATGGTTTGCTTAAAACAACGATAAGAGCATTAAGGCCTCTAAGAGCTCTGTGAGCCTCTCATACATCAACCTTTGGTTTATCCAACAGAAGAAGGCGCTCGACAATGTCAAGAGACTAGTCACTATAGATAAGGTGATCAAGTTATTAACGTACATTTCGAGCCTTACTGTCGCATTTTCCCTAACATTCCTCTTACCCTCAACAGCCATCTCTCTACTATATATTTTGAAGGATTCTTCAATGCTCCTCGACCAGTTTGAGTAACCCGTTCCGAAGCTCCCCTCCACGTCGTTCACCACCCTTTCAAGCGATATACCGTTATACAAACTGAGAGAGTGTATTGAAACTGAAGGTATTCGTGTCGGGCTTTGTAATACCTACGTAACGTACAAGGGACCCGAAGACCCTCCCACTATCCGGTGACGAAGGTTGGTTTGTATCGGCGTGGTAGACACTACCTTCGCCAGAGTGGACATGGCCAAGTACGCAATACAAGAGCTCAAGAGGTTAGTTCCAGCGTTGAAGATAAAGCGCTATACAGTGCCCGGAATAAAGGACATAGCCGTAGCCGCCAAGAGGCTCTTGGACGAGGGGTGTGAAGCCGTAATAACCTTGGGCTGGGTGGGAGCCACTCAGACCGACAAGTTCTCTTACTTGGCCTACTCAATAGCCTTGCAGCAGCTCCAAATAACTTATGGTAAACATATAATAGACGTAACTGTTCACGAAGACGAGGCTCAAGGGGAAAAGCTGAAGGAGGTAGCGATAAATAGAGCTAAGGAACACGCTAGGAACTTGGCCTTGCTAATAACCAAGGGTCCGAACGCTCTAACTCCATTGGCCGGCACGGGGCAAAG
>WAOJ01000106.1 GCA_015521275.1 Desulfurococcales archaeon
ATATAGGTCCTCATCCTCTATTTTATATATTGCGTCTTTGAACGTCTCTATATCTATTACGCCCTTTAAGACTTTATACCTCAGCATGTACGGGGGCTCCACAAGTATGAAGCCCTTCTTGCTCAGATGGTCTAAAGCGTACATCATTAAAGCGTAGTCCAGCCAGACCAAGTCCTTGAAGAGGTAGTAGAACCTAGAGCCGGCCACTTGGGCTGCCTTGAAGGTATCCCCTAACTTTAACACCTTCTCCAGCATATCCGCATGACCGACTGGCTTCTCTTTTACGAGTTCATACTCAACCTTGAAACCCCGCCTCTCCGTTTGCTGCTTGAACTGGTCCAAGTGGCCCTCCCAAACCTTGGGCTTTCCCCAAAACCTCACGGGCACGTTGTGGTCCTCATCGCAGCCTTCGGGTACAGAGGGGTGAACCAAGTTCGGCAAGCTTAAGAGTATCTCCTCCCTCTTCTTCTCTAACTCCTTCAACTTCTTTTCCAGCTCCTCCCTCATCTTTATTATTTCCTTAGCCTTCTCTATTAGTTTTCTCCTCTCTTCGGGATCCTTAGTCTTTGCTATTTGTCTAGTTATCTTGTTATGTTCTGCCCTAAGCCTTTCCACCTCTTGGAGAACCTTCCTCCACTCCTTGTCAATCTCTATTGCTTGGTAGACGAGAGAAGGGTCCAAGCACCTCTTCTTCATACTTTCTATCAACGTCTCGGGGTTCTTCCTTAAGGCCTCGAGCACACTCCAAGGCATGACCTTTGCCCGGAGGGGTCTGAGAAAGGGAAGTATTAGCATATTCTTGGCACGAGCTCTCCGGAGGGCTTCTCCAAGAGCCTTAAGCCTCCCACGGGAGTCCTAGCTATCACGTAACCGGGTTTGCCCTTCCTAACCTCCCCTATCTCAGCTGCTTCTTCAAAGCCCGCCTTCCTCAACGCTTCCAAAGCCTCCTCCACCCTGTCCGGTGAGACAACGAACATGGCTTGGCCCTCGGAGGCCAAGGCTAACGGCTCGACGCCCAACATGTCAGCGTATTCCTTGACTTGAGGCCTCATGGGAACCTTGGACTCGTCCAAGTAAACTGTAGTCTTGCTCCTCTCCGCCAGCTCGTTCAAGGCCATTGCCAAGCCTCCCCTTGTGGGGTCCTTCGCTGCCCTCAAGTCTTCACCTAGGGCTTCCTTCAAGGCCTTGACTGCCGGCCAAATGGGCCTCACGTCGCTCTGCAAGGTCTTAACTTGAAGGCCGAACTGGAGGGCTAGTATTACGGCTCCGTGGTCCCCGACGGGACCAGTGATTATTATCTTGTCTCCCGGCCTAGCCCTATCCAAGGTGAGCAGGGGGCCCTCAGCTATCCCCACTCCGACCGTGCTTATGACTATCTTGTCTATGCTACCCTTCGGCATAACCTTAGTATCTCCTCCCAAGAGGGCCACGCCCATCGAGTTTAAGATCTCGGCCATCGATGATATTATCTTTTTCAAATCTGAGAGCTTGAATCCCTCCTCCACAACTATCCCATCGAAGAGAGCCTTGGGCTCAGCTCCCATGACCGCTACGTCATTCAAGGAGCCACTGGCCGCGAGCTTGCCTATATCCCCCCCGGGAAAGAACGGGGGATTAACGGTGTAATCGTCTATGCTTATGACCAAGTACTTGTTGTCGCCTATCGGTATCGCTGCCCCGTCCTCCATATCTTCTAGACCGACGCTTCCCAAGCTCTTGTACTTGAAAAGGGGAAGTATGAACCTCTGGACGAACTCTTCCGTTTCCTTGCCCCCTCCACCCATAGCCAAAGTAACGCTCAAAGTTTGAGCACCCGGGGCTCTACCGTGCACAAGGTTTTTAGCTAACCGGCTCCCAGACCAAGCCCAGCTTCGTAGCATAAGCCCTAGCTTTCAAGACTTCTTCATAGCTTACGGGCCTCGCTATGTCGGGCCACTTCTCTGGCATTTTCAAGACTAAGTAATCTGGCCTGTATTGCTCCATTATGTTTACTAGAACTTTGTCCTTCAAGTTATCGGCAATCCACTCTAAGATCGGGAACGTATCGCACTCCAAGTGATTGGGCATGACTAAGTGCCTTATTATCATGTCCCCCCTCTGTGCAGCTAAGAATATGTTTCTGGTCACAACTTCCCTATACCTCTTAACGCCGCTCAGCCTCAAAGCACACTCGTCGTTCCAATACTTGAAGTCCGGTAACCATATATCTATTATATCAAGCAACAACTCCAACAATTCTTTCGTCATGTACATGTTGCTGTTCCAGAGCTGTGGAACATTGATGTCTAAGTACCTCAAGCTGTCTATTATGAACGGGGCTGAAGGTATCGGGTCGCCGCCCACGTGGTTAATGTTCCTAGCCCCCTTTAGCCTTAAGGCCTTCTGGACAGAAGCCAACTCCTTTGGGGTTAATACCTTCCCTCCTCTAGGATTGGCTTGGCTTATGTCCCAGTTCTGGCAGAAGACGCACTTGAAGGGACACCCTCCATAGAATATTGTTCCAGAAGGTACCAAAGGTGCCTCTTCGCCCATGTGCAAGAACGCGCTGTGTACGTAAGGTTTAGCGTCTACCAAGCAAGCGCCCCAACGTTCTCTTCGGTCAACTGGACACAGCCTTTCGCAGAGCCTGCATGGCTTCCCCTCTATCAACCTCTTGGCTAATATCATCTTTAAATCCAAATAGTTACCCTTAACCTCCTTGAACCACTTCCCTCCCTTAGCTTCCTCCCACATCTCTTGAAACTCTTTTGAGAGCGAAGAGTGAAGATTCCAGAGCTTTTCTTCCTTAACCTCTTCCATTTCCCTCAAGC
>WAOJ01000107.1 GCA_015521275.1 Desulfurococcales archaeon
TAGCTTGGAGGCATAGGTATTCCGGCTTCCCTCATTGTCTTCGAGAAGAGTGTCTTGTCGGTTGCCTTCTCTATACCCTCTATCGGTGTACCGAGTACCTTGATACCGTACTTGTCTAGAACCCCTTTCTTCCATAGCTTGACGCCTAAGGTTAGGGCCGTTTGACCGCCGAATCCAAACATTATCCCGTCGGGCCTTTCCTTTTCTATTATCTTTTCCACAACGTCTACGCGAAGGGGAGCGAAGTAAAGCTTGTCCGCCAGTTCCTTCGTGGTTTGAACTGTAGCGACGTTGGGGTTGATCAAGACGCTCTCTATGTCGTCCTCCCTCAATGCCTTCAACGCTTGGCTAGTACTGTAGTCGAACTCTGCTGCCTCACCTATCTTTATGCCACCGGAGCCTATTACCATCACTTTCTTCATGCTATCACCTTAGCGAATTGGTCGAATATCCACTTGGTATCGTTGGGGCCCGGAGAGGACTCCGGGTGGAACTGGGTGCTGAAAACGGGTGGGTCTTTGGCCCTAACGCCTTCCAGAGTCCCATCGTCAGGGTTAATGAACCATGGTTCCAAGATCTCCCTGTTTATCGTGTCTATGTCGACCGCGAAGCCGTGGTTCTCACTAACTATATAGCACTTCTCGCCACCAATCTCCTTGACTGGTTTGTTCACACCTCTATGACCATACTTCATTTTGTATACCTTCGCACCCAAGGTCATGTTAAGCATTTGGTGGCCTAAGCAAATGGCTAAGATTGGTAATTTGTACTCCAGGGCTGACATTATGAATTGGTCTACGTTATGCCTATTCATTACCACCTCCGGGTTCCCGGGACCGTTAGCCAATACCACGCCCTTAGCCTCACTCAAGTACCTATCAGCCTTCGTACCGCAAGGCACCCTTATTACCTTGAAACCCCTAGCCACGAGTTCTCGAACGATGCCGTACTTGACACCACAATCTAGAAGCACTACTTCCGGGCCTTCGCCGTGCTCCAAAGCTTGTTTTGGTTTAACCTCAGAGACGTAGTCTACTTCGTCATACCTAGGACTCTTCCTCAGAATCTCGATTGCCTCGTCTAAGTCTTCGCCATTGTAGACTATCCCCATTTTCACTCCTTCTTCCCTTATCTTCTTGACCAACATCCTTGTATCTATTCCATAAATGCCCGGAACGTTTTCTTCCTTTAACCACTGATCTAAGTCCTTAACTGAAGCCCAGTGATTGGGCCTAGTTAGCCTAGCAATTACAAAAGCTTCAACCTTTATCCCGTCGGATTCGTAATGCAAGGGCAAACCGGACTTGGGATCCCTTATGTTGGGATCTGGAACGCCGTAGTTGCCTACCATGGGATGCGTCATCACTAATATCTGGCCCTTGTATGAAGGATCTGTCAAAGCTTCGGGATAACCATACATGGTAGTAGTAAAGACCACCTCTCCCACGGCGTGGGTTTTAGCCCCAAATGAACATCCCTCAAGGATAGTACCGTCCTCCAATATCAAGTAAGCTCGATCGCTCCTGCACTTCAATAAGACCCGCGCTTCAAGGAGCCTTTGGGGGATTTATATAACTGACTTAAGGTTCTCAAAAACTAAAAGCTGTGGAATCCTCAGCCCACTTACAACGATAATATAAATATCTTATCTGATACGTGGTCCCGTGGTGGGTAGAGTGAAAGACGTTTACGTAATATCTGCCGTCAGGACGCCAATAGGCAAGTTCCTTGGCTCGTTCTCCAACGTCCCAGCCCCGGAGCTGGGAGCTATAGCTGCGAAAGAGGCTATAAAGAGGGCCGGCATAGAGCCAAAGGACATTGACTATTACTCCTTCGGAAATGTAATAGGCGCTGCAGTAGGTCAAAACCCAGCTAGGAGGGTTGCCTTACTTGCTGGCATACCTTACGAGGTAGACGGCTTCACCGTTAACATGGTATGCTCATCCGGTATGATGAGCATAATAGACGCAATAAGGACTTTCAAGGCCGGAGACGCTAAGATAGCCCTAGTGGGCGGGACAGAAAACATGACCAGAGCCCCGCTGTGTTTGCCTCAAGAGGCGAGGACCGGGATAAAGCACCTAATAGGGAGGGAGGCTAAGCTAATAGACACGATGGTCCTAGACGGCCTTACCGACGCATGGAACTGGAAATTAATGGGAGAGGAGGCCGATATGACTGCAAAGAAGTACGGCGCTAAGAGGGAGGAACTGGACATGATAGCTTACGAGAGCCACATGAGGGCTGCGAAGGCTACCGACGAAGGCATTTTCGCAAAAGAAATAGTACCGGTAGAGGTCAAGACTAGGAAAGGTACTGTAATCGTTGATAAGGATGAAGGCATAAGGAGGGATACGTCGCCCGAAAAGCTAGCCAAGCTTCCACCGGCCTTCACCCCCGACGGCGTCCACACGGCTGGAAACAGCTCCCAGTTGAGCGATGGAGCCGCTGCCTTAATCCTAGCCCCCGAAAACGTTGTTGAAGAATATGGTTTGAAACCAATAGCAAGGATAATTGCCTACGACATAGTTGGCCTTAAGCCAGAGGACTTCGTGGAGGCTCCCGTCCCGTCTATCAAAAGGGTGTCCGAAAAGGCCGGAGTTAAGCCCGATGACTGGGACTTGTATGAGGTCAATGAAGCCTTCGCCATAAGCTTGTGGTTACCTCATCATTTGCTGGGAATACCCTACGAGAGGATGAACGTACACGGAGGCGCAATAGCCATAGGCCACCCGCTGGGCGCCTCGGGGGCTAGGATAGTTGTAACCTTGATCAACGCTCTCAAGACTCACAACAAGAGCAGAGGTGTAGCAACCCTCTGCCACGGAACGGGTGGAGGAACCGCTATAGCTTTGGAAGTTTTTTGAAGAGTCCTTAGCCACCTATTTAAGGTGATTAAGGAGTATTTGCTAAACATCGAAAACCTTTAAAAATAACAAAGAGGGGCTAATGGCGGTGGTTGCATGAAGGCGAAGTGTCCAGTGTGTGGTGCTGAAATAGAACTACCCGACGACGTAATGGACGGCGAAATAATTGAATGTCCGGCGTGCGGAGCCCAGCTAGAAGTCAAGAAAGCCGACGACAAGGTAGAGCTGAAAGTAGCCGAAGAAGTGGGTGAGGACTGGGGAGAGTAAAGGGAAGGAGGTGGAGGTGAGGTGGTTCCACCCCGTTGTTAAGCTCTATTATGATATGCCTCGTATAGAAGAGAAGCTAATGATAAAAGCGTTAGAGGATGCTGGCTTCAAGGTAGAGCCGATAAACGTCACTAAAACGCCACTACCCCTCAACGGTTTAGAGGAACACGTGGCCCTAGTGAGAGCTGTAAGCATGTTCCGCTCCACCTACACGGCAGCCGTGCTCGAGGCAAACGGTATAAAGCCAATCAATACCTCCTTTACCATAATGTTCTCCGGAGATAAGGTGCTAACGTATTCCGTCCTAGCAGCAAACGGAATACCGATCCCTAAGACTATAATCACGCTAAACGGCGAGTCTACCGAGAAGGCTTATGCGGAAATGGGGTTCCCACTGGTGGACAAGCCACCGTTGGGAAGTTGGGGAAGGCTCGTCACTCTCGTGAGGGACTGGCACGAGGCAAAGATAGTAATAGAACACCGGAGCATGTTCAACACGCCGCAGATGAAGGTCCACATAGTGCAAGAGTACGTCAAACTCCCGGAGAACAGAGACATCAGATGCTTCGTGGTTGGTGACCAATGTTTGGGCTGTATTTATAGGAAACCAAGCGAAGGGGAATGGAGATCAAACGTAGCTCTGGGAGGTAAAGTTGAAGCGTTAAAAGATTGTGAGGAGGAGTGCGAGCTGGCCACGAAAGCGGCAAGAGCATTAAAGGGAGAGGTAATCTCAATAGACATATTCGAATCCGAAAGGGGTCTCATAGTAAACGAGGTCAACGGAGTACCGGAGTTTAAGGGATTCATGAGGGCTACGGGCATAAACGTCGCAGAGAGAATAGCAGAATACGTGAAGGTTAGGTCTAGGAAGTGAGGCGCTCGAAACCTCTCTTCAACCTCTTCCACGTATCGTTGAGTGCCTCGGGAAGCACCTTTACTCCGGCAGTAACCGTCATGAAGTTCGCGTCCCCCGCCCACCTGGGGACGACGTGAACGTGCACGTGGCCGGGTATTCCAGCCCCGGCAGCTCTGCCTATGTTCCAGCCCACGTTAAAGCCCTCGGGCTTGTACTCCTCCCTAAGGACCTTGAGGGTCTTGCGTAGTAACTTCATGGTTTCAAACAGTTCCTCGTCGCTCATTTCCTCAATCGTAGAAACATGCCTATAGGGCACTATCATGACATGGCCGGAGTTATAGGGGAAAGCGTTGAGCACGATATAGTTATACTTACCTCTGTAGACTATTAAGGCTTCCTCGTCGTCTTTCTTGGGAAGTTCACAGAATATGCACTTTCCGCTCTTCTCAAGAGTTGACTTGATATATTGCATCCTCCAAGGTGTCCAGAGTATTTCCATGTCCTTCCCCTGAAGGAGGCACCGGCCCAAGGATACTAAAGTGCTAGCAAGAAACGGAAAGGTATGTCCCCTATTGCTAGGGCGAGTACGAATCCTAAGAACATGAAGACAATGAAGGGTATGCCGTATGTAACGAATATGAGCTCGTCTTCTTTGACTAATCCCTTCTCTATCATCTCCCTCAGCGCTCTCTGGTGGTCCTCATACTCTTCCTCGACGTTGAAGTGAGGCCTGAGGGTTTTCTTAACCCCATCGCCCTCCTCTTCAAACACCTCTAAGGGATACCAGAACTTCTTAGACAAGTATTCTTTAATCGTCATAACGCTAGCTGTAGCAGCTAGCCTTAACTTCCTTAAACCCTTTATCCCGAATTCTTCGGCATGTTCGTTAAACCTCCTACTGCTCAAGTTTTTCACTATCTTTATAGGAATAGAAAGAGCTACTAGCAAGCTCGCGTAAAGGAGGGTTAAAAGGGGTATCGGCAATATGGAGCGCAAGCCAAAGGCTATGGGATACCAAGGCATGTCAACCGTTAAGAACGCGTAAGCCAGCATGTCCGCGCCGCCGAACAAACCCTTCTTGAAGAGGTAAATGATGAAAGGTAACGGAACTAAGGCCATGATTAGTTCAAGTATACAGAATAAGGC
>WAOJ01000108.1 GCA_015521275.1 Desulfurococcales archaeon
ACCTATGGAGCCCCTCTCGTCGTATTCCACCCTAAACTTCTTCGCCAAGAGCTCCCATACCTCTTGAGCCTTCTTTATGAGAGGCTCTTCCTCTAACAAGGCCAAGACCACCGCTTGTATCGGAGCTAGCCTCCTGGGCAAGCTCAGTATTAGCCTTCCCTCCTTCTCTCTTAAGGCGTGCTCCAAGGTGACGTACAAGAGCCTCTCGACTCCGAAGGACGGCTCTACTACGTGAGGCACGAACCTCTCT
This sequence comes from Desulfurococcales archaeon, assembly GCA_015521275.1. Taxonomy (GTDB): domain Archaea; phylum Thermoproteota; class Thermoprotei_A; order Sulfolobales; family Ignicoccaceae; genus Ignicoccus. The sequence goes on from WAOJ01000108.1 coordinate 251, forward strand.
CCAGTTACCTTCTCTTCCCTCTCTTCTACCCAAACCAAGCCCTTCTCTATCTTCTCTCCGTCAACCTCCACGTAACCCCTCTCTTGGAGTTGCTTCTCGACCTCCTCCGGGTCCATCTTCCTCAACTTCTCCATTATCTCCTTCGCCTTGCTCTTGTACCTTATACCTATTTCTTTCGGATTGAACTTAACGACCTTAACCTTTACTATCTTAGGCTCTTTGTACTTTCTGAAGGCATAGAGGTCCTTCCCGCTGTACTTTATGTGCCTGGAGACGTCGTAATCCCCCCTGTAAGCGTGACCGCTGACCTCCATCCATCCATAACGCTCCGTCCTAACCAGCTGGTCGTAGGTTTGAGATGAGTAGTGGGCCCTCTCCTCCGGGCTCTTCTCCTCAAAGTACTGGTCCTCGTCCTTTATGCCCAACCTGTTCAGCAACTCCTTTGCCTTAAGCATCCAGTAGGCCATCCACTCATTTATTATCCAGCCCTTCTCCAAAGCCTCTTTAATGGTAACCTCCACGGGCTCCTTCTGACCCTTTTTGGCCAGCTCCCAAGGCAAGAGCCTTATCTTGGCTTCGTAATCCAAGGGAGGTTTGCCGGGATTTTCGGGGTCGAAGAAGAACTCTATTTCGGCTATGGTGAACTCTCTAAGCCTTAGGAGGCCTTGCCTAGGGCTTATCTCGTTCCTCCCCACTCTGCCTATTTGAGCTATTCCGAAGGGGAGCTTTTCTCGGAAGTATTGGTAAACCCTCTTGAAGTTTACGAAGGCCCCTTGGGCGGTCTCGGGCCTTATGAAGCCCTTGTCGCCCTCATACGGTCCTATCTGTGTTTGGAACAAGAGCAAGAACGGCTTGACGTCGCTCAGCTCTCCCCCGCAAACGGGGCACCTTATGTCATTTTCCCTTATTATCTTGGTCAAGTCCTCTGGGCTCAGGCCCTCAACCTTAATGCCCAACTTTTCCTCTATCAAGTGGTCTGCTCTGTACTTCCTGCCGCACTTCTTGCACTCCGTCACGGGGTCGGTGAAGTTCTCCACGTGCCCGGAGGCCTCCAAGACCTTGTAGGGCGTTATTATCGGAGTTTCCATCTCCACTATTATCCTTTGTAAAGGCTTCATTAAGGTTTCCTTCCAAACCTCAATTATCTTGTTCTTCAGCTCCTTCCCTAAGGGCCCTAGGTCATAAAAGCCCGCTACCCCGCCGTAGATCTCCCAAGAGGGCCAGTAGAAGCCCCTCCTCTGAGCCAAGTCAGCTACCTTGGAGGCCTTGTCCACCTTCGCTTCCCTCCCCCTCCAGAGCTATGACCTCTTTAAGACCTACACAAGCTCAAGAAGTTCTGGAACACTTGAGGCCCCTTCTCAGTGTGCTGGACCTCCGGGTGAAACTGGACCCCGTAGAACGGGCCGTTGAAGTACTTCAGAGCTTGGACCCTGGTGTTGTCGCTATGAGCTATTACCTTTGAGTTCGGAGGCTCCTTCAAGACCTCTTCGTTGTGGCTCTCCCAAGCCCTGAAGGAAGGGCCTAAACCCTTGAGTATGTCGTCCTCGTCGTCGACGTAAATGGTTACGTCCCCGTACTCCGGCTTGGGGGAGGGGCCCACTTCGCCGCCATTTAAGAGGGCTAGGACTTGGTGGCCCAAGCATATACCCAATATGGGCTTTCCTAGCTTCAAGTAGGCTTCTAAGTGCTTCACCTTTTCAAAATCCTTGGGCATGGTTAATGGGCCGCCTCCGAAGACTATGCAGTCGTAGTCGAAGGGATCCGGTATGGGCATGTTGTACATCCTCAAGTCGGCCTCGTGTCCGAGCCTCTCTATGCTCCTCTTGATCAAGTGGTTGTACTGCCCTCCAAAGGCTACGACTAGGGCCCTGACCAAGCTCCCTTCCCAAGGGACAGCGATGACGTTAACTTTATCCCCTACTCCGACCCTTCCTCACCGCTCGGCTCCGACGTTCCGGTCATCCGTTCCGAGATCTCGTAGGACTTTTCCAACCTTTATTTAGCGTTCGTGCCTTACCTAACGGTGAGGGTCGTGGAGGTATTATTGCTATTGGCGGCAATAGCGGTCAACGCTATATTACTATCAATAATTACTTTCAGCTCCTCGAACGTGTTGGCCCAGAGCGTCTTAGCGGGGGCTTTGGCTGGAGCCCTCTCCTACGCTATTGTTAGCTTCCTAAACGTGCCCAACGGAATTGTGTACGTCAGTATAGCTATATCGCTGGCGATGTGGCAAATAGCCCTAAGCCACCTCCATTAGGTTTTTACATACATTAAAGCGTCCTTCTCCCTACGACCGCGGGTACAGCTGGATGATGTTGAAAACAAAAGACAGGAGCGAAGAGGTGAACTGCGAAGAACTCTCCAAAGTACTGCCGGACGAAGGAGAGTTTTCGATTGAAGGAGAACCGATAGAAGTGGAGAAGTGCTGGAGGCAAGCCCTTTGGAGGTTAAAGGGCAAGAAGTACATATTGAGCTATGAAGTTGAACCCGGAAAGGTGAAGGGATGGGTAATAGTTAGGAAGGGTAAGCCTCTAAGGCCCATGAAGCCCAAGAAGGAAAAGAGAAGGAAGGAGAGGAAGAAGGGTAAGTTAAAGGAGAGGCTCAAGGCGAAGAGGCGTGGCAAGCCTAAGAG
>WAOJ01000109.1 GCA_015521275.1 Desulfurococcales archaeon
GAATAGGAGTGCTCCTACTGATTGCTAAGTTCGCGGAAGATTTGGCGCTCAAGGTCGGACTCCCGGGGCTAGTGGGACCCCTGGCAGCTGGCATACTGCTCTCCCAAACGCCTTTAAAAGTGGAGTACAAGTTCTCTCCTTTCCTCTTCGTCGTTGGCTTGAACTTCGTGGCGTTTCTGCTGGGAGCGGAGGAGCTCGGCTCTAGGGTTGAGGAGGTTGACAAGAATACTATATTTAAGGGAACGATACTTTTTATGTCGACTTTCTTGATAAGCTTTGTCATTCTCTTACTTGCCTTGGACGCGCGGACCTCGGCTCTCCTTAGCTCAACTATGGCCATGACGAGTACTACGAGGATTTACACGCTCTTAAAGCATACGGGGCTAGCAGGTTACGAAGAAGTCCTAGTCGTTTCCAGCGTGTCGGAAGTATTGGGCATGCTCGTAGCTCAGTTCAGCATTAACCCGAACCTGATAAACATGGTAGCTTTGGTGTTAACAGTAATCATAATCGTAACTGTTGGTGAAAAGGTTTTCAGAAAGGTCTTTGAGTTGGAAGAGAACTTCGCAGCCAGAGAACTCCCGCTATCAATGATATTAGCAATGGTAATATCAGTAAGCTACTTCGCTCAGTTATTCGGCGTTAACAGCGCAATAATGGCCCTAATCCTCGGAATAATGGCTAGCGAATATTTGAACGAGAGGCCTTGGATCAAGAAAAGAATAATGGTGATAACTCACTCATTCTTTGAACCGCTGTTCTTGGTAGGAGCGGGTCTATCAGTAACCTTTAGCTTCTCGCCCAACTTATTGGCATTGATCATAATAGCTAACTTTGTTGCAGCCTTAATCAAGGTTTTGGTCGGTATGATTTATGGGTGGGAGAAGAAGGTCGCGTTGGCCACAGCCATTAAGGGAGGGGTGGATAGCGCTATATTAACTGCTGCGTGGAAGAGGGGCTTGTTGGACACAAAAGTGTTCAGCACGGCATTAGTGACAATTACGTTAAACACATTCTTGCTAGCTTCAATATTCAAGGGTAAGAGGAGAAAAGGCTACATGAAAGTCTGTGACTTGGAGTTGGATAGGGCAGTGGTAGACTTGAGCGAGCCGTTAGAGACTGTGGTAAAGATGCTGAAGGAGAGGCCGGCCGTTGTGGTGGTAGATGTCCTAAATTGGCCGATAGGTTACATAACCGCTATGGAACTCGTGGACGTGCTGAAGGAGGAGTTGGAAAAGCTGAGGGCGGTTGACGTCTACCACGAAGGTGTGCCAGTAATGAGGTGTGAGGACCCTGTAAACAAGATAATACTGCTCCACGAGGAACTCGAGGAGAGCCCAGTTGTAGCAGTGGTAAAGGAGGGCATTGGATACGTAGGCTCCCTCTACCCGACAAGGGTGATCAAGGTATTAGAGGCCCTATAGTTGCTTCACACGGGTCCAAGATTGCAAAAGTTCTTCGTCACCGCGGCTTTCCCTTACGCTACTCCAATGAAACCCGACGAACTCTTAACTAGGTTGAGGAACTTCGTACTAGCTGACGTTTACGCTAGGTATAACAAGGCTTTAGGCAAGGAGGTCCTCTTCCCAATAGCCTTTCACTATACTGGCAGCCCTTTGGTTTCCTTCTTTGAATCCCTCCAGCATGGAGAGGACGAGGCACTAAAGCTAGCTAAGGAATTCGGCATAGGGGAGGTCAAAAGCCCCAAGGAATTGGGCGACGAGGTGTCGAAGAAAATAAGGGAAGCTCTAGAAGCCTTGGAGGTCAGCGTTGACTGGAGCAGGTCCTTCACAACTGACGATCCGGGCTTCAAGTCATTTGTCTCTTGGGTATTGAACAAGATAAAGGAGAAGGGATATATAATAAAGGGTACCTACCCAGTTCCTTGGGATCCGGTCAAGGAGGTTCCCATAGGTCCTCACGATACCAAGGGCTTTGTCCAGATAAGGATAGGTAGCTTCTATACCTTGCTCTTTGAGTTAAAGCCCAACTTGTTCCTCCCCGCCGCCACCAGGCCGGAGACCTCATTCGGCATTACGAACGTCTGGGTGAACCCTAGGTCCAAGTACAAAATAGTGGATGTAAATGGGAAGAGGCTCATAGTTAGTGAGAAGGCGGCCTTCAAGCTAAGGCATCAAATAGAGAACGTAATAGAGCTGGACTCGATAGAGATAGAAGAGATCTTGGGCATGAGGGCTACAAACCCCATTACCGGGGAAAAGGTACCCGTCTTGCCGGCTTCGTTCGTGAACCCTAACTTGGGCACTGGAGTGGTTGCTTCAAAGCCGGCTCACGACGTTAATGACTATAAGGCGGTAAAGGAACTCTTGAAAAAGCCCACCTTGTTGGAGGCTTACGGCGTTAAGCCGGAGGAGCTGAAGCCCAAGGTGGTCATAGAGCTACCGGGTTGCGAGGTACCGGCGGAGTGCTTCGAGGACCAAGGAAAGCTAACTCTGGCCGAAAGGGAGAGGGGTAAGCTGAAGGCCGAAGCTGTGCTCAAGGCGTTGAAGGACTTCGACGACCCGTTCCTAA
>WAOJ01000110.1 GCA_015521275.1 Desulfurococcales archaeon
GAGTACGTCAAGGGCTACGTGAAAGATTTAATAAAGAGCATGAATGCCGCTTACCAAAGGACCGAGGCCCCGTACTTCGTTGAGGAGAACGACGTGGACGTGGGCTCGGATCATTGGAAGGAGTTCAAGATACTGGAAGTAAGGGTCTTGATCAGTACGGAAAGTGGAGAGGAGAGACGGTTGAGCTTGTACGTGGCCCCTAGGGCTATAGTGCTTAAGAGGCTTTCCAGCGTGCCCACCTATTACCCGGGCTTTACCGAAAAAGCCATAGAGGTCTTGAAGAGGTTAGAAAATTCATTGGACATCAATAAACCTTACCCGTTGGACGAGAAAAACGTTGAACCCATAATATCTAGGGTTAAAAGTATGAACAACGTTCACCCTTCAACTGCCAACAACTTAATAAGTAACCTAAGGGCCATAGCAAATTCAAACGTAGTGATAGTAGGTAACGAGGAGGAGTTTGACGTCTTTGGCGATCAGATGCTGCTGTTCATGAGAGAGAAAAAGCTAGGGGGCCTTGCCTTGGAGTTGGGGTGGAACGCTTATGACGATAATAGAAACAGGATGATAGGTACTAGGTTCTTGAACAAGTTCGCCGATGTAATGAGTAGGTCTGAATATGCTAGGTGGATAAAGTCCGGCATAGTAGTAATAGACGAAGCCCACACCTATTTCCCAAAGAGCGAGGAGGCGAGCAGCTTTGCTCATATGCTCAGCAGTACCCTTAACAGGCTGGCCAGGCTCGGGAGGAGCAGAGGGATTTCCTTATTGTTCTCAACTCATAGACCGAACGACGTGACCCCGGTAATCCAAACCCTCACGAACACCAAGATATACTTCAGGGTTGATAAGAGGTTGGCAGAAGAGCTAGAGGTTGAAAAGCAATACAAGGATAGGCTCCCCTACTTCGAGGACTACGCAGCGGTAGTCTCCAGTTACGTATACAGGGGAGGCTTCATGAGCTTCGTTAGCGGGCCAGCGTTAGTTGGTCATAGGACCGCTTAGGGTTTTGTCAGCAGCCCCTCCCTTTGGAGCTTCTTTAAGAGCTTTTGGGCCAAGGATCTAGACTTCACCCTTATTATTATGTTATCTCCGACTTCCTCAATTAAGGCTTCTTTAGGCAAGAGGCCCAGCGCTTCCTTTTTCGCGACTATTACGAAGTAACCTTGTGGGTCCCTCTTGCCCAACAAGGTCATCACCGTATGAGGGAAGTGGAGCCGCCGCCGGGATTTGAACCCGGGACCTCCGCCTTACCAGGGCGGCGCTCTACCGGCTGAGCTACGGCGGCGCTCCGTGAAGCTGAGACCAAACTCCATTTTTAAATATTTTGCGTAAACCCGTGCAAATCGTGAAGCTACCTTGCCTAGTTCAAGCTCAAAGTGGTCGAAGCTCTTGAAGATTTTATTGTAACTCTCACGCCTCTCCGTTGTGAACGTCATTATTAAACTGGAAAAGTTTCTCGAGCGAGTCGGGACAGCGAAGAGCTCATCACTGTTCAGGTCCGCCGGAAGTCCTCATTCTCGGTTTCGGGCGGGGATTCATCTCATCACTTAATCAGTAAACGGGCTCCCACCACATCCCCTTTGCCAAGAGCCAGAGCAAACAAGCTATCCTCTTCTGCCTTTCGGAGGCCTTCGCCTCCTTCAAGCCCAAACCACACCCGTCTTCGTACATAACCTCCCAGAAGCGACTGTCCTCCAAGACTTCTTTAGGATCTTCCACGACGAAGGCGTTAGCTATGCTTTCCCCTCGGAACACGACTATTGCGGTTGGTTTGGAGCCACAGCAAACGGCTATCCTACTTTCCCTCTTCAAGTTCCTCAACAAACTTATTCATGTACTTTATTGCATCATCTATGGTTTCGAGGAACACCTTGTAGGGGTCAACGCTACCATCGGTCCTTATGGTTATCCACAAAACTTGCCTCAGTGGGTGCTCTATGAAGTACAGAGCAGCTTCTACTCCCTTCTTCTTGTATGCCAGCTTGGTGAGCAAGTTGCCCAGCGTGTGGCTCTCTCCCTCTATCTTGACCCTCAGCTCCTTGTCGGTCCTCACCACAATTTCCGGCTCCTTTATGATCTCCGCCATAGTCCCCACCTCGCCAATAGCTCCTAATCCCTTAGAACTTTGACGGCTTCTCTGACCATCTCCCTCCAGTCCTTAGCTATCTCGTACTTGAAGTCCCCTTCTCTTAGGAAGCCCATATCAACCAACGCGTTAACGACCTCCTCCGGATCCAAGGAGAGCGCCGTTGAGATGACGGCTACAGCCTTTTTAGCGCTGTGAGGAAGCCTGAAGCGGACTACGTCACTGGTATCATAAATTTCTTTTATTTTCTTGGCAACTTCAACGACCTCTTCAAAGTCCGCATCAACCTTGAGGGTATCTCCATCTAAAGACGCTTGATAGCCCATCAGCTTCAAGGCCTCAACTAGAGCGTCCAGCGGGACGCTCACTTGTGCCCTCTTCGGGAACTCTGAGGCCTTTATCTCTACGTAAGGCCTGTACTTCATCTCTATCCTCTTCTTTATCTCCTCTATCTGGTACCTAAGCTCCTTCAGTTCGTAGGGCATCCCTATAGCCTCTATTAGGAGCTGGTTCTTCTTCACTTCAGTCTTCATCCAGAGCGCGCTCACTTCCTCGGTTATCTTGTTTAGTAACTCCAAACAGGCCTCTTCGTTAATGCACTTTATAACGAATCTCCTCGTCTTCATGTTCTACCTCCTCTTCCTAGGGGGACCGGCCTTAAGGATATAATCTGGAGATAAATGCCTCTCCTCAACGTGGCCGCAGTTGGGACATTGAAGTTGACCGTCCACCTTTTGTAACGGGTGCCCACAGACGCTGCAATATGCAAGTATTACGCCAAGCCTGGGCCCCTTTAGTGTAAGTTGGTAAGGGGGTCCGCTGATGACCCTTACCTTCAGCAGCTCTCCGGGCCTGAATGCCTCATACAAGCTCTGGGCTGGTCTCGACAACTGAGAAATGTGTATTACCCCGCTGTAGGCCCTGGCTTTTAAAGCTTCTTCCGGGGTCCTGGCGACCCTCACTTGGGCCAGCTCGTTCCTCATGGCTACCACTTCGGCGTAAACCGTTTCCTTGGGCTGGAGCAACCTCCTCTCCGCGTTCTTCCCCCTAACCTCTATCGTGTAGTTTATCATATCGATCCTTACTTCTCCAGATATTGCGGCCCTTATTATTCCGTTCTCGTCCTCATAAGTTCCGGGCCCCGGCGCCAACTCTTCAGCTACGCATAGCACATCTCCCGGGGCAACCCAGTCGCCGTGCCTCACGAACGGCATTCCTCATTGCCCACGTGTGCTGACTCTAAGGGTTATTTGAGGCTGTTACCGTCTTTACGTGGGCGGGCATGAAGGTTAAGGTTAGGAACCCCACACCCGCGGACGCGAAGCAAGTGTACGAGATAGAGAGGCTCTCCTTCGAGCACCCGTTTTCTAGCAACGTGATCTTCATCCAGCTCTTCCTCCACTCGGACACGAGTTTAGTGATAGAGTACGAGGGAAAGGTAATAGCCTATGCAATAGCGGCTAAGGAGGGCAAGAGGCTCCACTTGTTGAACTTTGCTGTACACCCGAGTTATAGGGGAATGGGCTTGGGAAAGCTCCTCTTGGACAGGATAATTAGGCTCGCAAAGATGAAGAATTTGAAGGAAGTGTACTTAGAGGTCGAACACGACAACGAAATAGCAAAGAACTTGTATAAAAAGATGGGATTTAAGGAAGTGAAGGTGATAAAGGGCTACTACCCTTGGGGGAAGGACGCTATAGTTATGGTGAGGAGGTTAGAATAACCCCCACTACAAGGCTCGATGGGAAAGGAGCGTGTTGGGGCCCAAGATACTGGGCTGTAAGTTAGAGCCCAAAGAGGTCTTCGAGTTCATGAGTAAGTACGTACCGGTCGACTTCTTGGAAGGTGGAGGAGTAAAGGCGATACAAGCGATGGATGAGGAAGGGCCCTTGGCAGAGGTCAGGTGCACCGAGAAGGTCACCGAGATATACTTGACCACTAGAACCCCTGAGGAGCTCTGGAAGGAACTCTTCGGAGAGGGGGCCTTGAAGTTGAGGAAGTGTATAGGAGAAGGCTACTTGAATGTGGCCCGCTCCCACGTCTCCTCTAGGCTCTTCGTGACGGCTGAGGGCACTAAGGGAAGGTTCGAAGCCGAGGTCACTCCAGAAGGCGTAAAGGCTAAGGGAACTTGTCCCTTCCCCGGAGTAACTGAAATAGCCAAGGAGGCTGGCATAAAGCTAGGCTAGAGAGCCGGACAAGGCCCTCTCTATCCTAGCCATCTCCGGACCCGTGGTCAGGTCGCCCACTATGGCTCCCTTGTTATTTGCCACGAGCCCCGTCTTTACGTACGGAACTCCGTAGTTGACGGTACCTATGTCCAGAGGTACTTGGAACTTCTTCTCCAAGTCGTCCAGCTCCTCGTCGCTGGCGTCCGGGTGGACTACGCCTCCCTTATCGTTTATTACGGCTACGGAGCCCACGGTGGGTATTCCGGCTATCGCCCGGCTCTCCACCTTAACCCCGAGGACCTTGGATATCTCTTTTGCCCACCTCTCCATTTCTGGAGATACCACTGCGTAGTGATCGTTGGCCAGTATCACGTTTCCCATTGCAGTTGCCTTGCTCTCTATCACCTTTATTGGTAGGTCCACTTCATTCTTGAGCTTTACCAACTCATAATCCTTTATTATTCTGGGAAGCACTATCCCGTGGTTGTTGCCTCCCACGAATATGCCCAGCAATACGCTGTCGGATATTTTGGCTTCTATGATCCTAGTCTTCAAGGTCTGTTCTATCTTCCTCAAGGTTTGCTCAGTTAAACCGGGAGGGACCAAGGTGAAGTCATCGTTCGTGAAGATGTAAACCCCTACGTTGGGGTTCCCAAAAACTGAGACTGGGGTTATCTCAAAGCTCATTTCAGGCCTCCACCTCCTCCACGTTCGCCAGGGTGACGTACGCTACCTTCTTCTCCCCCTCTTCGGTGCTCTCCTTCTTCACGCTTACGTAGACGTGAACCTTGTGAGGGGGCTTGTGGATGCTCCTGCTCCATATGTAGTTGTTCACGCTGTTATCTATCTTAACGTCCTCGGGCTCCACACCGAAGTGCCTTGCTACGAACTCCCTTATGAGGCGGATGGCCCTCTTCGCCCTATTGCTCCTCCTACCCCAGTACAGCCTCCTCAAGTTTATAGTATACAACACACCATCCTTCTCCTTGGGCATGGGTCTCACCTCACACGTTCTTTATCTTTTGCCTCCTCCAGAACCTCCTCATGGGGTTTGCGGTTACCCTCCTACGGGTCTTCAAGATCACCCAAGCGGGTAGGGCTCTATTCTGCTTAGTCTTCTTGGCCAACCTCAACTTCTTCGCGACGTGCTTATAATGAGCCATTACTTCCACCCCCTTTCCTTTATGTTTATCCTACCGGTCCTCCTCTGGGCCCCGCTCAGCTGGGCTAAGATCTCCTTTATCTCTTCCTCGGTTAAGGGCCTAGTTATCCTCCCGCTCTGAGCTAGAGCTATCAAGTAGTTCTCAACTTGTTCCGCCAGTTCTGGCCTCACGAGCTTCACGTTGGTCAGCCTCTGCCTAGCTTCAGTGGTCAGTATTTTCCTCAGTATGCTCTCCTTCACCATCTCTTGCTGCTTCTTTATGAGCTCTTCTTGCTCCTTCTGGGCCAGCTGCTTCTGAAGCTCCATGAGCTTCCTCTTCTTAAGTTCTTCCAACTCCTTGTCGTCGAAGCTCATACTTTACACCTCCACGTACTTCTTAAGCTCCTTCATCTCTTCGGCTACCTCTTGGAAGGTGAAGTACGCTACGTGGTCTAATATGCTCCTGCCTGCGGGGGTTAGTACCCTTCCCTTGCCCTTTACCTTCTTCACCAATCCGGCCCTCTCCAATTGCTGGAGTATCTTCCTTATGTGGGAGCCTCCGGCCTTGCGGAAGTGCGGAGGAGCTACTCCCCTCCTCTGCCTTCCTCCATAAATGGTCCTAAAGGTCTCAATTCCTATTGGCTCCTTCGCCATGTATAGCTTCCTAAGTATGCTGGCAGTTCTGTAGTACCACCAGTCCTCGTCCAATGGGGGTCTGTCCTTGTAACACCCAGTCTTTGCGTACATAGCCCATTCGGGAGGCCTTATCTCCGGGAACTTCTCCTTCAGATACATCGCTAGCCTCTGGTTGAACCTGTCCGGGGGTACTTCTCTGGGCGTTATCATAGCTAGCCCCGCGCAGACGACGTTCAGAACCCCTTTTAACGTTCAAAGATCCCGGACTAGGGTTTCGGTACTATGAAGGTATCCAAGCTTGCCACCCGGTTAAAGAGGGCCTTCGTTCAAGAGAGGCCCAAGAGGGAAGTTCCTCAAGACCCCGAGATGCTTAGGAAGTTCAAATTGGTTGAGGAGGCATTGAGGAAGGTAGAGGTTCCAGGATATGGGGTAAACATAGTGGACTCCGGCGTGGTAAAGCTGTTAAGGCTGACTGACGACGAGAGGCTAATAGTATTTCTGGATTACTTTGGGAGCGACCCTGCTTGTTACTTCTGTAGGTTCTTGAACAATTACTTGTGGAGCAGGATAATTAATAAGGCGAAAGAAGAACTTAAGAAGGTCGGCTTTACGAAGCTAACCTTCATGGACTATTATACCGGGTTCTTGCTCGAAGAGAACTGAGTGAGAGTTCTTTGTACATCTCCATGGTCCTCTCGTTTTAGATCAAATGTTCTTGTTCTTTTACTACCGAGTATCAAGCAAGTATTTTTGAAATAAAACGTTTTAGCCAAGGGCCCTTCTATGCTGATGTCTTCGATTAACACGGAATCCTTAAGTGAATTTCTTTCGAGGCCCCTTAGGAGCGGAACCGCTCGTTACGCACGAGCATCATTCTTTTTTCCTTTCAATTCTCTGTTAAGACTTCTCTTGATCAGCTGTGTCGCTGGGAAATCGCCGAGGACGTCAGCTTTCAATTCTCTGTTGAGACTCCTCCCTTTCTCCCCGACTTGCTGTACGCAACGATGAGCTGTGAAGCTTTCAATTCTCTGTTGAGACTCCTCAGTGGTATGACGGTGTCGTCCGAACGGAGAACGAATACTACTTTCAATTCTCTGTTGAGACTCCTCCCGGTCAGGAGGGGGACAAAAAAATAAAACAGGATTAGGGACACTTTCAATTCTCTGTTGAGACTCCTCAATGGGGAAAGAAATATAAGCGCCGGTGGCCTAAGAGAGAGTCTTTCAATTCTCTGTTGAGACTCCTCGCGAAATGCTTATTAAGCCCGGCGCCCTATACACACTTTCAA
>WAOJ01000111.1 GCA_015521275.1 Desulfurococcales archaeon
TAATTCTCTAGGTTCCACTTCCTTCCCCTTGTTGTAGTAGATCTCCAAAGTTACGTCCTCAGCCCCCATTAACGCTATTGCCTTTGCTGCAACCCTCTTGGTTATTGGATATACAAGCATTTGGTGAGACTTGGTCTTGCCTTTTTCTTGCTCCACGCCGTGAACGTGTAAGCACCTAACTCTGTCACCTATAGCGTCTTTCCAAACTTCTAACACCTCGTCAACGTTCACGTCGTTTAGCTTTAGTTTGTGTCTCCCCTTGAAAGTCGTCACCGCGTGACCTATGTCGAAGCAGAACTCTATGTCGGTAAGGGAGTGAAGCGTAGCGAAGTAATCCGGCTGTCCTAGGCGGGGAGTGTTTTCCAGAGCCACGTCAACCCTCTTCTCCTTCGCATACTCACTTATCTCTATCACAGATTTCTTTCCCGCTTCGAATACTTTTCCCTTAACATCATCTTCCAACTTTTCGGAGGTGGTCAGATGAAATACCAAATATTTTACCTTGTACTTATGGCTAAGATCTATTGCTTTCTTTATTACCTTCACTACCCCTTCCCTCACCTCTTCCCAAGGCGTAGCTAGGTCCAAGCCCCTCCAAGGGGCATGAAAGGCCACGTCGAGCCCCACTTCCCTAGCCTCGTCCACTGCCCTCTTCAGCAAGTCCTCCTTGAGGGGTAGCGGGAAGTCCAAGCTGAGTTCCACGTAGTCAAAGCCCGCCTCCAAGCTTTGCTGTAAATACTTCTTCCAAGAGGCCAAGTGACCCTTCCAAGCGGACCATCCGAAATTCGTCAAATCCCTCTCCCTCCAGCCTCCCTCGGGTAGGAGCTGGTGTTCATACTCATAAGTGGCGTGCCGGGTTCAGGGAAGAGTACCTTAAGTAGGGAGCTGGCTAAGGTCCTTAACTGTAAAACGTTGGACGTGACTAAGCTTGTGAAGGAAAAGAAGTTTTACGTCGACGTGGATGAGGATGAATGCGGAAAACCTCTTTATGTAGTTGACATGGATAAGTTGGAGGAATACGTTAAGAACTTGAAAGGGTGCTGGATAATAGAGGGAGTGGTCGTCGACTTCGTGCCCCCGGAGAGGGTCAAGAAGGTCATTTACCTTCAAGCGAAACCCTCAGTACTGATAAGAAGAATGGAGGGGAAGGGGTACTGCAAGGAAAAGATTTGCTCTAACGTGGAAGCTGAAATAGTCGGCTCTTACCTACAGATGCTCAGAGGCTATTACGGCGACAAGGTGGTCTGCGTCAGGAGCGACGTGAGCTTGGAAGAGGAAGTGAAACAAGCCCTTAAGGCAGTGGAGTGTGAGAGACTTCCTTGTTATGAGTGGACCTCTGAGCTAGAGGAGATGAAGAATTACGCTTCTTACTGCTTATGAAGACCCTTATCGGCTTCCTAAAGGATAATATGGCCTCTCCGACCTCTAGGGAAATGAACTCCTTCCAAAGCTCCGGATAGCCTATGCTCTCCGCTACGTACTTCGCGTCTTCTACCTCTCTCAATGCGTGGACTATCTTCAATGCTGTGTTCTTCATTGCATTTGGACTCATCGCCTTAGGAGATTGAGTTATGGCCACCAAGTGAAGACCGTACTTCCTTCCTTCCATGAAAACCTTGTCGGCCACACTGATCTCATTGCCCTTAGGTATTATGTTGTGGGCCTCCTCTACGAATATGAAAGCCTTCGTCGGGTTGTTCTTAGCTTGGGCGAAGAGGTACGATATTATTACGTTTGCCACAAACCTTTTCCCGTATTCAGTATAGTCGCTCAAGTTCAAGACTAAGCCTCCCTCCAACGAGTTGGGCAGATCAGTTATGGTGAAGGAGCACTTCTTCCTACTTATGAGCATCTCTAGCTTTCTCAATAAAGCGTACTTGCTTTCCCTCATCCACCTGCTCGTCTCTTCTAAGGACTTGACGTAGAAGGCTATGTCCCTTATACCGAATGACCTCCTCTGAACCCTCAAGAGCTGTAAAACCTTCATGAGGATGTAGTACTGAGCATCACTCAAGTTCAAGGAACTCGCGAAGGAATCAAGTATCTCTATATCACTAAGTTTTTCCAAGTGGTTTAGGTTTACGCAGTCAACTACGTTGGACCACTCGTGCTCCCCGTGCCAGTCGAGCAAGAGCTTAGGGAACGGGAGTTCTGAGAAGATGGTATAGGCTGTGGTGCTCTTACCAGAGCCCGTTGAGCCAACTATTAGGGCATGTCTCTCCAGCCACCTTATGGGCAAACAGACCGGGGAACCCCTCTCGTCTATCCCTATACACAACCCCTTCTCTTTAAAGTAAGTTAGCTTTACTGGCGTCGGGTATCCGGGGAAGGGAATACACCTAGCCCACTTGAGGCATTCCACTAAGTTCATCCTCGCCTTAACCTCCTTGACCAAGGAACTGTTTGGGCAACAGAGCTTGAGCGCGAGCTTCCCTTTTACTAGCTCTACCCTTACTTTGCAGTACTTAGTAACCACGAACTTGAGGAATGAGAAGGTACCGGTGAGGTCGCAGCCCTCCTCGACCTTGTAACAGAGCCTCTTACAAATTAACACTTTACCACCTCGAAGGGACCCAAGTTGGACAGAATCCTCTCCAACACCTTCTTCTTCCAAAACTTCAAGCAATAACTGTTTATCATTATAATGTCTTCATTGATCATGAAAGTTACCTTTGTATGGCAGATCAGTGTCTTAGAAAACTTAGTTAAAGTTTCCAAAAGCCTGTCCGCGTCGAAATTGCCTAAAACTTCCAAACACAGTTTTCCCAAAAGCCTTCCCGAAGGGCAAGGGCCTCACAAAATAAGGAGGGAGGCTAGAGGAAGTGGGAGATGACGTGAAAGTTAACGTTAAGTTCTTCGCTGAGCTGAGGGAGAGCTTCAAGCCCTTCGAGTTCGAGTGCGACTGCAAAACGCCCTCTGAACTATTGGAAGAGATCTATAGGAGGGCTCCGGGCTTGAAGGAGAAAGAAGCCGAGTACAAGGACTTGGGCCTAATATTCTTGGTGAACGGACGAGACGTGAGGCACTTGAAGGAGATAGAAGGAGATGAAATAACGGTGAGTGTGTTTCCGCCCTCCGCGGGGGGCTAGAGGAACCTCTTCCTAAAGCTTATTACGCTATCCATTAGCCAAGCGTCTATGAAGCCCCTCGCCATCTCGTCGCTGGGGAACCACTGGCTGTCGTAGCTGCTTATGGCCTTATCATATATAGCATAGGGGCTCCTCCTGCCGACGACGTTTATTGAGCCCTTGAACAGCTTTACCCTCACATCGCCGGTTACATTTTTGGTGAGCTCTTCCATGAACTTGTCCAGCTCTACCCTAATTGGGTCGAACCACAAGCCGTCGTATACCAAATCGGCCCAGTAATCGTCGAGATTCTTCTTTACCCTGTACTCCCTCTTGTTAAGCACCAGCTTCTCCAAATCCTTCTTCGCATTTATTATGGTTAGGGCCGCGGGAGCCTCATAAACTTCCCTGCTCTTCAAGCCTACAATCCTGTTCTCCATGTGGTCTATCCTCCCGTAGCCATGCTTTCCGGATATCTCGTTCAACGCATTTATAATTTCCATTAAGCTCATCCTCTTTCCATTTAAAGCCACTGGGACTCCCTTCTCAAAGGTTATTTCTATGTATTCCGGCTCGTCCGGAGCGCTCCTCGGGTCGACGGTCCACTCGAACGCGTCCTCCGGGGGCTCGTTCCAAGGATCCTCTAAGGGTCCCCCCTCAATGCTCCTCGACCACAAGTTCTCATCTATGCTATACTTCTTGGACTCCTCGCTTATGGGTATACCCTTCTTCTTGGCAAACTCAACCTCTTCCTTCCTGGTCATGCCCCACATCCTTATCGGCGCTATGATCTTTATTTCTGGAGCTAGGGCCTTGAAGGCTGCCTCAAACCTCACTTGGTCGTTGCCCTTGCTAGTAGCTCCGTGGGCCACGGCGTCGGCGCCTTCCCTTTTGGCTATCTCGACAACCTTCTCCCCTATAAGGGGTCTCGCCAGAGCGGTTCCCAGAGGATAAGCCCCTTCATAGAGGGCGTTGGCCCTTATCGCAGGCCTTATGTACTTTTCCACGAACTCTTCCTTGGCATCTACCAAGTAGTGCTTAGATGCTCCAGCTTTATAGGCCCTCTCCTCTATTTCCTTGAAGTTCTCCTTTTGCCCAACATCTACAGTAACGGTTATCACTTCGGCTTTGAACTTCTCCTTGAGCCACGCTATGGCTACCGAGGTATCAAGACCTCCGGAATACGCTAAAACGATCCTTGAAATCTTGTCGTCCATTTCATGATACCCGCTTCAAGACCTTTTAGCCTCTATTTTAAAGATTGCGAGAGCTCAAGTAAAGGCTCTTTAAAAGAACTCTAAAGCTTCTATCGAGATTACGTCGAGCTTATCTCCCTTTAACAAGGCAACAGAGGCTTTAGAGTTGTAATACGGCGGCCCGGAGCGAGTGAAGAGCGTCAAGACCTTTGACTTGTGGCTTAAGGCGAAGCCGTCTACAGAGGTGTGGCCCCTAACCAAGGCCCTGGCCTCCATCATTTCTAAGAAAGCTCTGGTCAAGCCCGCTCCCCACACTTTTCCCACTCCCCTCATGTAGTTCTCTCTGAAGCACTTCCTAGGGTCGTCCTCCCAGTCACAGACCTTGTCACCTACCAACTCATCAGGGTCGCTCCAAAGTATGTCAACAATGTCAGTCTTGTTCAGCTCCAGCTCGCCCTTCAAGCTCGCCTCGGTGGGAGGGCCTCCGTGAAGGCCCACCACGTCCCCGACCCTAACCAAGAGGGACATGGAGTCGAAAAGGTCCAATGCTTTTTCATATAGTTTAAGTCCATTAGGACCGCACCTAGAGTAAAGGACGTCGGGGAAGTCGTGGGGACTCACGCCAACGTCTCTCAAGGGCTCGTGGTTTCCTCTCAGCACCACGACTTCCTCCGGCCTCCTCGCCTTCAAGGCCAAGACCAAGAGCAAGGCCTCTATCTGCTTGGGTCCCCTGTCTACGTAATCTCCCAAGAAGACGAGCTTGTAGTGGTTTAGGACATCTTCCAAGCCCAACTTTTCCCAGA
>WAOJ01000112.1 GCA_015521275.1 Desulfurococcales archaeon
AGATTGAAGCTGCGAGGGCCATAGCTAAGCATTACAAGGCTGAACATATAATAATAGACGTTTCGAACGTGTTCAAGGTTGTAAGAGATGTAAGCGCTCTGTTAGGTGCTCCCTTACCTAAGGCCGAGGAGCTGGTACCGGGATTAGTGCCCAAGACCTACGTGCCACAGAGGAACTTGCTCCTCTTGTCCGTAGCCGGAGTAGTGCTAGAGGGGTTCATGCTAAAGGAGAACGAACTGGAAGGCGTAATATCCGTGGGCTTCCACAGAACAGACTACGCGCCGGGAGAGCCCGTTTATCCAGACACCAGGCCCGAGTTCGTCCAAGCCGTCGAGAAAGCCCTAAACGAGGGATCGGCAATAGTCTTCAACGCTAAGGCGAGGGGGCTTAAGGCGTCAATAAAGATCTATGCACCTTTCATAGACAAGAAGAAGAGCGACGTAGTTAGGAGAGCAGTGGAGCTGGGCGTACCTTTGGAGCTAACCTGGACGTGCTATAGGGGCGGCGAGAGGCCGTGTGGTGAGTGTCCGGCATGCGTTACAAGACTTAGAGCGTTCATGGAAGCTGGCATACCGGATCCGTTAACTGACAAGTACGAGAAGCTCCCCCCTTGGTATGAAGAGTGGCTAAGGAAGAAGGGGTGGCGATGACCGAGAACCCGAGTGCTGAGAGAATGATTGCTCCTAGTCCAGGGGGAGCCATTTGTTGGGCAATCGAACTGGCCTTGGCGTTGGCGTCCTTGAAATACCCTTTGAGTCTCCTAGTGCCGATCTTGGTAAACCCGCTCTTGGGCTTGGTCCTCTCTCTGTTGAACTTTAAGGATAGTGTGCTAGCTATCTTACCGACGCTCTACAGCGTGTACAGGTTAAAGAAGAGAAAAAGTGAGTGTTGGGCCGTTTGGAAGGGGCTATACTGTTGCTGGAGGGGTGAGAAACCTTGGACTTACGTCTTATTGCGATACTAATCGTAATAGCTGTCCCACTGCTGGCGCAAGGGATGCCGTTAAACAAGTTACCGATAAACGCAAAAGTCTTGAATGAAATTTTCACAAAGATAATAGAATATAGGGACATCTTAATCAAATGGATTCAAAAGAATTCCCTCTATATTGTGATAGCACTAGGCTCTATACCTATGCTCTTATTCATGTACTACGATGCGAAGTTAATATTTAGGACCTTTAAGGATATAACTATCTTAATTCTAAGGAGAAAACAGCTGTTACCAATAGAAAAGAAGTGGTACATGTGGAGAATAGGCATGAAAGTGCTCGGGATAGCAATTTTGAGCACTTTAATAATACTCAACGCTGGTGCACTAGCATGGATGGGTCAATTCAAGAACCTAAAAGATATGTTCGCAGCACTAGAGAAAATGAGAAGAGAGGAGAACCCGTTGAAGATCATTCAGACCTTACTAGAATCGCTGAGGAGGCGCTGAGAAGGCTTAGGGAGGAGTACGGCAATGTGTTTGAATACGAAAAGGAGTTCATAGCATATTATGTAAAGAAACATTACGGCGACCCGTTCTCAGTCCTAGTGGCAGTGATATTGTCTCAGAACACGACGGAGAAAAACGCCTTCGATGCTTGGTTCTCGCTGGAAAAGGGATTGGGTAAAGTTACGCCGGAGAAGGTGCTCGAGGCCGGAGTAGAGAAAATAGAGAAGCTCATAAGGAAGGCCGGGCTACAGAAGCAGAAGGCCAGAGCGATATATGAGGCAGCCAAGAGATGGGAAGTACTAAAGGAAGCGATAGCTAAAGGTGATTCCAAGCCCTTGTTGAGCATAAAGGGGATAGGAAAAAAGACCGTTGACGTAGTTATGATGAGCTTCGGACACGAAGCCTTTCCTGTAGACACGCACGTTAAGAGGGTAGCGACGAGGTTAGGCTGGGCCTCCGGAAGTTACGAAAAGGTCTCCGAGAAGTTGAAGGAGATGTTCCGGGGAAAGGAGATGGAGGCGCACATGCTTCTAATACTTCATGGAAGGAGGACTTGCAAGGCTAAAAAGCCGGAGTGTTGGAGGTGTCCGCTAAAGGACATATGCCCCTACGCCGGTGGTCTTGGCACGACTACAGCCTTGACGGGGCCCTCGGCTCCCGGTAAGTAGAGCAGCTTGGACTTGTATATTTCGACTCTCCTTATGGGGTAGATCTTCCTAGCTCTTACGGCTATTTCCTCGGCTAGGTCACCGAACAACATGGCGTTTATTGCCTCATCCAAAGTCATATTTGGTATCATCTCCTCAACCACTTCCTTCTCGATCTTCCTTATCGCCTTCTTCTGGCTGGTCTTGCAACGGTAGGCGGTGAAGGCGTCTACAGTAACCCTCAACCCGTAGCCATCCTTCGTCCAGACGTCGAATATTCCCTCAACCTTGGAACTCTTCCTTCTAGTCA
>WAOJ01000113.1 GCA_015521275.1 Desulfurococcales archaeon
AAGGAGGACGAGCTTTACGAGCTGGTATCCCAAGTCTTAGAGCCAGCTACTAAGGGATTTGGGTCAACCGACACAAAGCATTACACCCACTTGTTCAAGCTGTCGCCTCAGAAACTCGCAGAACTTCTCTACCTCCTTCACAGCCGGCACAAGACAAGTCGAACAGAGAGTCCCTAGAATACATGAGGGCCACTGCCTCGTCAAATGCGAACTCAGGTATGTTGAAGTAATCGACCATCCCCTTCAGTTCCTCCAAGTCCTCCGGCATTATTTCCCTATCCTTAACTATGCCGACCCACAAGTTTCCATAGCCCACTATTAGGGATCTCCTACATAAGTGTGCGAAGTTCCCGTTCAAGCACTTGTTCAAGTACGCCGTCCAGTGCAGGTAACTGACGGTCTTCACCTTCCCATCTTCCCTTACTATGATCACCTCGTTTCGATCCTTGTAGGCTCTGGCCACAAACCTCATCTTGACCCCGGCAGTGCTCTAGCTATCCATTCAGCACTAAACGGAGAAACTCAGTATTATCTCGGTAGTACGAGGGGAGCAAGTCTTAACTCTTTCCTCCGTGCCGTGGGTGGGGAAATGACGTGAGCGAGAGGGAGGTTCAGCCCGAGGTTAACATAGGCGTAGTAGGTCACGTTGACCACGGAAAGACCACTTTGGTCCAAGCCCTTACTGGAGTCTGGACCGCTAGGCACAGCGAAGAGCTCAAGAGGGGAATGACCATAAAGCTTGGTTACGCTGGCGGGGACATTTACAAGTGTACCAACTGTCCGGAGCCGGACGCTTATTCTCCAGAACCCAAGTGCCCTAGGTGTCCTAAGGACAGCGAGCCGGTGTTGCAGAGGAGGGTCTCTTACGTAGACGCTCCGGGCCACGAGATCCTAATGGCTACCATGCTCTCCGGCTCTTCTCTCATGGACGGAGCTTTGTTAGTGATAGCCGCGAACGAACCTTGTCCACAGCCCCAGACCAGGGAACACTTCATGGCTTTGGACATAGTGGGCGTTAGGAAGCTTGTGGTGGTCCAGAACAAGATAGACGTCGTTAGCAAGGACCAAGCATTGAAGAACTATCAACAGATAAAGAAGTTCTTGGAAGGCACTTGGGCAGAGGACGCGGTAATAATTCCCGTCAGTGCCCTTCACAAGGCAAACATAGACGCCTTGTTGGAGGCCATCCAAGAGGAAATACCGACACCTCCCAGGGATTTGGACTCTCCTCCCTTAATGTGGATAGCTAGGAGCTTCGACGTGAACAAGCCCGGAACGCCGCCAGAGAAGCTCGTCGGAGGGGTGGTGGGAGGCTCTCTAATTAGAGGGATACTGAGGGTCGGCGACAAGATAGAGATAAGGCCGGGCTACGCCGTTAGGAGTGGTAGCAAGGTTGAATACGTACCGTTAGAGAGCGAAGTGGTCAGCTTGAGGTTCGGCAAGATAGAGGTTGAGGAAGCCAAACCCGGAGGGTTAGTGGCTGTGGGAACTAGGCTAGATCCCTCTGTAACTAAGGCCGACGCTTTGGTAGGTAGTGTATTAGGCATTCCGGGCTCCTTGCCTCCAGTATACAACGAGATAACCATGGAATATCACTTGCTCGAGAGGGTAGTTGGATTCAGAGGTGAGATGAAGATGACCCCCTTGAGGAAGGGAGAAGTGTTGATGCTTACGGTAGGTACTAACATAACCATAGGCGTCATAACCGACTTGACCAAGGACGAGGTGACGGTAAGGCTACAGAGGCCCGTCGCCGCTTGGCCGGGGGCTAGGGCTGCGTTCAACCGTAGGATCCAAGGTAGGTGGAGGCTGGCCGGCTGGGGCATAATAAAGGGAGGGAATGAGCTTTATAAGTGAACCTTAGGGCAGTTCCACGCTTACACCAGGTCCCCCTTCCCTATATGCGTCTCCCAACTCTTTGGCTAACAAGTACTGGGCCCTCTGTCCGGTACAATGTGTTGGTACGACCACCTCCGGGCTCTTGGAGGCCAAATACTTCGCGACTTCCTTCATCCTCTCTTCGCTTGCTCCGAGTAAGTGGAGGCCTCCCAGTATTCCGTAGAGCTTGCTCTCGCCAGTTACTTGAAGCCCGTACTCGACTATGTTTTCAACTCCGGCGTGACCGCAACCGGTAATTACGAAGAGTCCCTTGGAGGTCTTTATATACAAGGCAGAGTCGTCTTTAACCTCGTCTTGGACGGCCCCCTTCTCCGGGTCTATCCTGTAGACCAAACCGGAATGGGAGGGGCCCCACCTCCTAGGTATTTCTCCGGAGAACCAGATCTCGTCTGAAAGCTTTAGCGGAACCTTGGTGGTTATCACCCTTACCTTCTTTTCTACCTCAGCTCTGCTCAAGGGCATCCCTATTTCCTTCAAAGCCCCATTAACCATAGCGAACTTGGGCTCGAAGGCCTCCGGGTGAGCCACTATTGG
>WAOJ01000114.1 GCA_015521275.1 Desulfurococcales archaeon
CATGAGTACAAAGATAAAAAGAGAAATGAACAATAAGTAGTATGAGGTTCATTGAGTGCGATAAAACGTTAGGGTTTATCCTTTGAACGGAAGTGAACCTTCTGGAATTGAGGTAATGTTTTAACCCGTTAAAGGTTCTAATTGAAATCATTAACGTTGATGTTCTCTTGGTTGAGTATTTTCCGGCCAAATGAGCCTTTTTAAAGTTCGGACCTCCCTCTAGGGCGGGGTTGAGCAGTGGCCGAGAACAACGATGAGATAGTTCTCGTCGTGAGGGTCGGAGAGGGCGAGAATGCCAAGGAAATAGAGCTAACCGAAGATGTATTGAGGATAATAAGGACCTACTTGAGGACCGAGTTCAGCTTAGAGAGGTTAGCAGAGGAGCTGGGACTGGACAACTGGGAGGAAGCATATGAGTTCGTAAAGAAGATGCCCGCGTGGCTAGCTTGGATACCGCCGACCCTCTTGAGGTACAAGCTCCAGATGCTGCAAGAGAAGATAAAGGAAGGGAAGCTCCAGCTCAAGTAAGGCCTTATTTCTTTCCCCTGCCAAGCCTCTCGTGTGCCTTGGCTAATTGTTTAGCCGCTAGAGCGGCCAGCAAGTTCAAGTCTCCAGCTAGAACGGTAGCCGCGACTATCTCCGCAAACTTCAGCGCGTTTGTCCCCGGAGGGTCTCCTCCTCCAGCAACGCCAAGTATCTCCAAAGCCTCCCTTTGGGTTGGTAACCTTGTGCCCCCTCCTACAGTTCCAACTTCTAGGCTAGGAAGCGTCACGGAGATGTAGAGGTCCTCCCCTCTAACCTCTGTCCAAGTGAAGCCCATAGAACTTTCCACTATTTGAGCTGCGTCTTGCCCAGTAGCCAAGAATATTGCCGCTATTATGTTCGCGAAGTGGGCGTTGAAGGACCAAGATCCAGCAAAGCCGCTCCCAGCCCAGTTCTTCCTCTCGTTCACCTCGTTAATGGTCTTGGCGTCCGCCTTCAGAACTCTCTCGAGGACCTCCTTCTTTATGATTGCTTCCGCAACCACGTACTTGCCCCTACCCAAGAGCACGTTTAGGTGAGCGGGCTTCTTGTCCACACACATGTTACCGGAGAGAGCTACACACTGGGCCTTACCGAACTCTTTCTCTATGTATTCGCAAGCCTTATCCGTAGCTATGGTAGCCATGTTCATTCCCATAGCATCGCCAGTAAAGTAAACAAACCTGAGCCAAACGTTATTACCCATTATGAAGGGCTGTATCTCTTTGAGCTTTCCGTGCCTAGTGGTACTCTCGGCTACCCTCTTTATTTCGTCGAAGTGCTCCTTAACCCACTCCACGAGCTCGTAAGCCGTCCTCACGTCAGGGACCTTGAAGACGGGGGCCCTCGCCATTCCGTCCTTTATTACCTTAACCTTGGCCCCTCCGGACAAGGTAACCGCCTTCATTCCCCTATTTATGGAAGCAACTAAGGCTCCCTCGTGAGTGGCCAAGGGGACGTAGAACTCTCCCTTTGCGTAGTCGCCCTCTATTAGCAGCGGACCTGCTATCGCCAAGGGTATTTGGACTGCTCCTATAGGATTCTCTATGTTCCTTCCTACCAACTCCTCGAAGTCCAAGATCGTGGAAGCTATTGCGGATAATGTCTTCCCTATCTTCTTCTCTATGAATAACCTCCTGACCAAGGCCGCTAAGTTGGCATTGCCTAAGACCTTGTCTAGCTTGGATATGCTCAGTTCTCCTCTTTCGAGCATCTCTACATACTTCTCGAGGTCTTCCAAAGTTCTCCTAGCCCTAGTTCAAGTGCCTAGAGGATTTTATTAAGGGTCAGCGAGGTCCCTCATAGCTCACCGCTCGCCTCAAATTGGCCTCTTCATTCCCTCATAACTTGTGAGCAAAGGGAGAGTTCTGATACTATATCCGGGTTTTAAGGGTTGGGAATTGCTAATAAAGGCCCTCATGGAGTTAAAAAAGAGGCTCTACATATACGTATTAATAGTGATGATAATAGCCATCATTTTTGGATATTATATATAATGTTCTAATGATAGCGTTAAGGACAGTGGGAGCATTATCAGTCTTCATAATGTTATACCCTATGTTAATGGGCATTGAAATAGAGAAGGTAAAAGAGGCCCTCAAGAGGCCTTGGTTCGTAGCGTTATGCTTGACCTACGCATACTTCGTAGTCTCTTTCAGCGCTTACTTGATATCCCATACCTTGCTCAAGCCTTTCCCCGAGATAGCCTTCGCGCTAGCTATGGTTGGAGCTATACCTTGCTCTAACATGCTCATAGGCTGGAGCGGGATAGCTGAGGCGAGCGTTGAGGACGCTTTGGTGGTCACAGTGACCGGCTTGCTCCTAATACCCTGGTTTAAGCTTTACTGAACATTCGTACCTAAGAATTGTGCTTAATGCCCTTAAATGTCTCTTGCCAGTTGCCGACTGGTAAAGTGTCTTGAAGAGGTCGTTAATACTCTTGTTAGTGGCCTTGAGCAGCTTAGCATTTGCTAGGTGCTGCATAACGGTTGGAATAACTCCGGTCAATGGAACCAACACTTACCAGCTAACCGCCTACTTAACTGAAGTGAGGACCGTAAAGGGCGCCCTCTCGAGTACAGTCTTTACCGTGTATAAGACCGTAGTAGAGAACATAACGGTAAACGGCACCTCAACGGTCGTTAACACCATAACTGCTAAAGCGAGTGCCCAAGGCTACGGACCTTTCAGAGTAGGGACCCCGGTAACGGTCTATAGGACCGCTACCATAACGGCTACGCTCGTGACCAACAGCACTACCTTTACCGGGTCTAAGACTGTGGACGGCAGCGTTACTGTAGCAAACCGCGGCTACTGCGATAGGTACTCCTTTACTGTGCCGTTGACCTTATCCGGAGCCAGCGTTTCTGCCAACATAACCGTCACCGGCGTGAGCGGCGTTTCCTTGAAGTTCCCGCCCGTGTCTCCTTTCCACTTCATACCTGGAGTCGCTCTGCTGGCTCCGATAGTGGCTTCCTTGGCCAAGAAGCTCAGGAGGAAGTGATCAATCTATTTATCTTTTTCATCATAGCCCTTTCGGGGCTGCTCTTGGAGAAGTGTTGTCCGGTCCTAACTGTTGATACTGTAGTAATAGACAAGGGGAAGATACTCTTGGTCAAGAGGGGGGTTGAACCCTTCAAGGGCAAGTGGGCCCTCCCGGGAGGAAGGGTAGAGTGTGGCGAAACCGTTGAGGAAGCTGCTTTGAGAGAGCTGAAGGAGGAGACCGGAATAGACGCTGAGCTAGTAACGCTCCTCTCAGTATATTCTGACCCCAATAGGGATCCCAGAGGCCATTACGTGAGCGTGGCCTTCATAGCTAAGCCAACGAAGGAACAAGAGCCAAAGGCTTCTACTGACGCGGCGGAAGCTAAGTGGTTTGACCTATCCGAAATACCTTGGGATGACTTGGCCTTCGATCACGCCCAAATTATTAAAGACGCCCTAAAGATGCTCCTCCACTTGAGGGGCTCCGAATGAGGAAGGTCATGGCTCTCCTAGCTTTAACTCCTTTACTCTTTTCCTTTAAGGTCGTTGTATCAATACAGACGTTAGCAATGATAGTGAAGCCCGTGGTAGGACAAGTAAAAGTTCTAGTCCCCGCGGGCATGAGCCCGTTGGTTTGGAAGCCCTCTCCCCAAGACGTCCAAGAGGTCTTGAGCGCCGACCTATTCGTGAGCACGTTGCACTGGCCCTTCGAAAGGCAACTAGCTCAAAGGGTTAACAGCTTGCCGGAGTACTTGCCTTACCCTCCGGCAGAAAACGTCTTAGCGGACGGCTTTACTATATTGAGGCTGCCGGACGGGGAACTTAACCCTCACGGCTGGTGGCTCTACGCTCCCAACGCGTTGTTGCTAATGCATAGCGTTGCGGTCAAGGCTTGTATGAAGGAGCCTAAGGCTTGTCCCAAGTATTTGAAAGCTCTGAATGAGGAGGTCAAAAAGGTAAAAGAGGTATTGGCTAGGTGCTTGTTCAATGGTAAGGCAGTCGTCTCCATTCCGGCTGAAGAGTACGCCCTAGCCAGCTTTGGCATTAAGACGATATTCGTCTTGGCCAGCAAGGGAACCGCAGTAGCAGTTACTGGCTACGAACTCTTTAGGGCCTCAAAGTACATAAAGAATGCGGACTTGGTAAGCGTTTCTGACCTAACCAAAGATACACCAATAGGGAGAACACTAATAATGTTAGCAAAGAGGTATCACAAACCAATAGTGGTAATACCCATACTGAAATTTGAGGGCGATTACGCCCAATACTTAAGCTATATCTGCAACCAACTCCCGGTAGGACGTTGATAGGCAACGCTATGGCGTTGATAGCGGTAGCTCTGCTATTCACCATACCCAAAACGGTAGCTGAGGTAATTCTTGCCTTAGGAATATTAGTTCCCTCCACCTCTTGCTTGGCCGCTTGTGTGGGTTGGACAAGCGTGTTCTTTGAAGCGTCCATATTGGGTATGTTAAGTTACATGCTGCAGTACAGCTTTAACTTGACCCCCCTTCAGGCCTTCCTAGTCGATGCGGCTCTGTCCTTGTTGGTCTCCTTAATCCTGTTGAAAGATTTCAATATGGAGAAGGTAAACGAACGGGCAGAGATAGTGGCCTCAGCAATAATCTTAGCAATAATTGCGCTCTCCTACGTTTTCCCCCAAGCCTCTTC
>WAOJ01000115.1 GCA_015521275.1 Desulfurococcales archaeon
TTCCTACACAGAAGCCCTCCTTGCCATCCTCTACCTCGAGCAGACAGTTCTTCCTCATTACCTTTTTACACGAGCATATCCTCTTACCCATTACTATAGTATTTATGTACGCTGATACCTTACCCTCCAAGATCCTTACCATTTCATCGGGCTCTAAGGAGGAAGTTGCCAAGACCAAACCCTTCTTTATTGGAACTGCCCAAACCCCTTCGTCATAAGGCATGACCAAGTCCATGAACTCCTCGGAAGCCCTATACTCCTTTCCGGGCTTACAGCCTATGGCCACTAAGGTTTTTAACAACCTCTCCTCAAGCATACCTTCACTGCCTCCTCCACCGCTCTGGAGGGATCTATTTCCAACCAAGCCTTCACTCCCTCATCGTCGAAGCTCCCTCTCAGCACTTCTCTCTCTATCTCGTCCAAGCGTTGGAGCACTTCCTTTGCCCTCTTAAGCAGTTCCGGTTTGATGAACCTAGCAGCGTCGTCTAGCTTGTTCATTATTATTAATTTCGCTATTCCGTCTATGCCCATCTTGAGGGTTTCTACCAGTTCTCGGTAGCTTGGAGACTTCAACTTAACCATTAAAGGTCTCTGCTTGCCCTCTTCGAACCATACTACGAAGCCCTCAAAGCTCTTATCTAGCATTCCCTCTAGCTCATCCAGGCTGTTAACGTTAAATTCTCTGGGACCCTTCAAGGGATACAAGTTCAAAGTCTTCATGTCCCTATAGGCCAAAGGAACCAAAAGCCAGTCCTCCTCCTTGAAGACGTCCTCCAAGTTGTCTACCCACTTGCTCCCTGAGCCCGGACCCAAGAGTTCGAAGACGTGTGTCCCCTTCGGTTCGAAGTCCTTCAACAGTTCCAGTGCTTTCTTTGCAAAAAGAGAATCTGTATCAAGCCTCTTCCTAGTTGCCGCCCTCAACTCTCCGTCGTATTCGAAGACTGATATCATAGTCCCATCTAACTTCTCGAAGATTCTCTTCGGCCTCGGTAGGTTTTCCTTCCTCAGCCACTCGAACTCCCCAAGGTTAAAGAACTTGTGGAACGGATAAGCCACTAGCTCCGGACCGTCCTTAGTCCAAGCTATGACTGTGCCCCTAGCGTCCAAGAGGAGCGGTACTGGCTCCTTGGGAGGCCTCTTATAGGAGTAAACGCATAGCCTTGCAGAGCCTTGGGGATAGCACCTAACCCAGAGCTTTGATATCAGCTCCCTGACCTCCGTTTCACTACCTTCTCTGCCCAAGACTTCTTCGTAAGGCACTTCGTCCCCTTCCCAAAGCTTGAGTAAGGCCAAGTGCAGCGCGTTCATCCCTTTTAATCCTCCCCTCTCACTTCTAACATTCGAATAAGTTTGGGGAACCCCTCTCAACCTTCAAGGTCATAAAATGTAATGGACGCGACCCAACATTAAAAGTAGCCAAGCCCGAGAGATGGACGGGAACCGCCATCTTGAATGACAGAGGCAAGAGAGGACTAGCGGCGCTATGGAATCTAACAAAGCTAGCGTCGGGGCCGTTGCAGAGGTACCTAGAGAGGAGACTGGAGAGGGAGGTGCTGAGCGGCGAGGTGCCGGTCCACGTGGGCATCATACCGGACGGGAACAGGAGGTGGGCCAGAATGAAGGGCATGCAAGAGTGGTTGGGGCATAAGGAAGGGTACAAGAGGATGAAGGAGGTGCTCATTTGGCTTTTGGATTTGAACATAAGGGTTGTTACAGTATTTGCCATGTCTACTGAGAACTGTTTGAAGAGGAGCAAGGAAGAGAGGGAAAAGCTGTTCGAACTCATCACCAAGGGCCTCTACGAGCTCTCTGAGGAAAGCCTCGTCCACGAAAGGAAGGTGAAAGTCAATGTCTTCGGCGAAGAGGAGATGTGGCCAGAAAAGCTCAAGAGAGCCGCTGAGCACGTCATGGACGTTACCAAGGATTACGGAGAGAGGGTCTTTAACGTGGCCATATGCTACGGAGGGAGACAAGAGATAGTGAGGGCAGTTAGGCTAATAGCCAAGGAAGTGAAAGAGGGAAAGCTAAGGCCCGAAGAAATAAATGAAGAAACGATAAGCTCGCACCTCTTCACCGCAGGCCTCCCCGACCCTGACCTAATAATTAGAACCAGCGGGGAGGAGAGGTTAAGCAACTTCTTGCTCTGGCAATCCGCTTACAGCGAACTTTACTTCGTCAATAGCTATTGGCCGGAAATTAGGAAGCTGGACATACTCAAGGCTATTAGAGATTATCAGAGGAGGCAGAGGAGGTTCGGTCGGTAGAGCCGAAGCCCCCTCTCCTAGTGTCCCCGAGGGGCAGTTCGCTCACCTCGTAAGGTTCCAAATAGGCAACTGGGAGTATTAGGAGTTGGGCAAACCGCTCCCCCTCCTTTATTGTTATCTCTTCGTCGCTTAAGTTGGTCACAACAACTTTCACTTCTTCTCTATAGCCGGGATCTATTACGCCGGCTAGGACGTGGAGGCCCTTCAATGCTCTCGAGGACCTGTCCTTTATCAAGCCCACAAAGCCCCTAGGTATTGCGACGGCTATGCCAGTGCCAATAGCTTTGACCTCTCCGGGCTTCAAGGTCACGTCTTCTATAGAATACAAGTCCAGCCCCGCGTCCCACGGGTTAGCCCTCTTCGGAAGGGTCGCCTTCGGGGAGAGCCTCTTTACGGGAAGCAACCCTCCTTGCCCGCCAAGCGGGTAGCAGCAACAACATTGATAAAGGGAGTGGGAGCCTTCGCTTCTTCTCCTTTACTTCTTTGATTATCACGGGCACTTCTTGGAAGGACGGCTCATAAAGGCCGTAGCCGGACATTATCGATTCCACCAAGGCAAGCAAGTGAGGCGACTTGTAGAGGGGTTCCTCCTTCAGCTCCAATGGAGGATAGAGGCCCTTGACCATATGCCAGGAGAGTAAGGCCAAGTGAGAGCATTTAACTGCTATGAGGATTCCGTTGTAGAAGACGTAATAGTCTCCTTCCTTCTCGGCCTCGCTCACAACTATCAGGCTTCCAATGCCCTTAACGACCTTCCTCAATGCGTTAAAGGCATTGAGCTTGTCCTTTGGTATTAGGATCTTGGCATAGGCTATGCCACCTTTGACCTCGTAGCCCAGGGGGAAGTAGGTCTGAGCTAAGTCCCGAGAGGCTGGGGTTACCTCCAAGTATGTTATTAATCCCCTTTCCGTGACCACGTCGAGTTCTGGGGGACCCACGACGCCGGCCAGCAACGGTCTCTTCATCCTAAGGAACTTGGTGGTTACGTCCGAGAGACCCACTTCCTTCTCCCTACTAGGGATGAACCCTAAGGAGGGGAAATAACCTTGAGGGTAGCCGTCGTAGGCGCCGGCTTCTCAGGCCTAGCAGCCGCCTTAGAGTTGAGCGAGGTTTCGGAAGTAACCATATTCGAGGAACACAAGGAAGTGGGCATACCGGAGCACTGCACCGGCATAGTCTCCAAGAGGGTTTACGAGGGGCTCAAGTTCGCAGAGGAAGCGGTCGAGGGGAAACTAGAGGAATACTTCATAGGCACTAAAGAAGGTAAAGGGATAAGGATAAAGGGTCCTAAGGGCTTTACGGTTAAGTTCCAGAGGAAGAGGCTAGAAGAAATAATGTTAGAAGTTGTATTAAGCAAGGGAGCAAAATTCATAAACAAGTTCGTAAAGGAGGTTAACCCTAAGGGTACTGTTGAAGGAGAGAGGTTTGATAGGGTAGTAATTGCGGAGGGATGGGGAGCTGAAATAGCCAAGACATTGCACGTGGCCCCTAAGCCTAGGAGGGTATACGGGATAAACTTGGAGATTGAGGGGAAAACAGCATTCCCCGGCTCCGTGGAGGTCTGGTTTGACGAGCTCTTAGCGCCGGGCTTCTTCGCTTGGGTTGTGATGCTTGAGGGGAAGGCTGTGGTAGGAACAGCTTCCGAGCCCGGGAGGGCTAACGTGAGGAAGTTGGCCGAGAAGGTCTTAGAGATAGCTAAGAGGAGGGGGCTCGTAGAAGGAGAGGTGGTAAAGGCTTATGGAGGTGTAATACAAACCGGTCCCCCGAGTTTAGCCCCTTATAGGGGAAGGGTAGCCGTTACCGGCGACGCTGCCGGCTTGAACAAGCCCTTGACCGGGGGAGGGCTCTATCCCTCGCTGGAGGTCGCTAAGGGCTATAAGAAGTTCTTTCCGAAGCTGTGGAGGGCCTACCATCCGTTGGTGGAGAGGCTTTATGCAGAAACTTACTTGTCTAGGCCCTTGCATAAGGGAAACCAGAAGTTTTACGAGAAGCTCTTCAATAGCTTGGATGGCTTTGAAATATACTTGGAGGAGTACGACAATCACATAAAAGTCTTGGGCAAGGCAATAAGGGCATTAGGAATTAAGGGAACGGTTAAGGCTTTGGCCTCCTTGCCTCACCTCTTCTATCCCTTATAATGGATCTCAATCACGTCCCCATCCATGACTTCGTGGCCAAGGCCAACCCTCTCCCCGGGGTACTTTGCTGAAGGACCCCATACCTTTGCGAATTTGAAGCCCTTCAACATTCTGGAGTGAATAGCCTTAGCTACGTCCTCTATAGTTGCTCCCTTCTTCAAGATCAAGGGCTTGTCCGCGACGTCGCCGTGAGGCTTCTTCGTATACACCCTTATTATTTCCAAGGTCTTGAAGAAGGTGGGCCCCAAATCCTTCAAGCCTTCCCCGGTAACGGTGGAGGTCACTAAGACCGGAGCCTCACCTTTGTAGAACTTCAAGAACTCTTCGACCTTCTCCTTAGCTCCGGGCAGATCTGCCTTGTTCAGAATAATTACTGAGGGCTTGTACTGGTTCGTACCTAGTATAGCCTTCTCCACGTCCTCCAAGCTCACCTTACCGGTTATCTTTACCGTGGCGCTGTGGATCTTGTAAGCTTTCAACAAGCTCTTAACGTCTTCAACGTTGAAGTCTGTCTCGCCCATTATGACTACCTTTATCCCTCCCGAGCGCTCCCTCTGTATCTCTACCTTACCCTTCGGCTTCTTTAGTGATACCCCGCTCTGCTCCAACAGCTCTACCAAGTACTTGTACTGTTTTATCGGGTTCAAGGATAGGTCCAATACTAGAGCAACCAAGTCCGCATTCCTGACTAAGCCTACGCTCCTATGGACCCAACTGACCCCCGGGGCCACGCTGGGGGCCTCCACGAGCTGGAAGTAAATGTCCTCGAAGGGCATCATTCCCACCGCGGGAACAGTGGTGGTGAAGGGTCTTGGAGACACCTCCACCTTTGCCCTGGTGGTCTTTGCTATTATGCTGCTCTTGCCAGAATTGGGGATGCCGAAGAGCACTACTTGAGCTGCCCCTTCCTTCTCCACAACGAAGGGATTGTAGCCGCCCTTTCTCTTCTTCCTCTCCGTCTCCAGCTCTTGCCTAAGCTCTGCGAGCCTTCTCCTAGCCCAGTACAGGAGGTTCTCCGCTCCCTTGTGCTTTGGGGCTACCTTCAAGAACTCCTCTAACGCCTTTATCTTGGCTTCAACAGTCTTAGCCTCCGAGTACTCGGCGAGCTTCGCTTGGGCCTCGGGGGTCAAGTTCGCGGGCATGATCCTCTGGGTGGACTCCCATAGCCCCTTTATAAGTTAGAAATGGTCAAGATGGGAATATTCATAAGCGATACTTGGGGGTCACTTAGTTAAATACTTTACGTTTGACTCTATAGGTGGGGAACCATGATGGTGAGTGGAATAGAGGCACAACAAGTTTCCGTTCAAAATCTGAAAGAGATGGAGCACGAGCTAGAGAGCAAAGGCATACTAGTCGAGAGAGACATGCTGGCATCTCTGTACAACGAGCTCGAGAGGCTAATAGCCACGGTAGACGGCGTTATCTATAATGTAATAAAGAAGGCGACCAAGAACTACGCAAAGAGGTTCATGGAAGAGGGCCTCTTGGACAAGAACACCGCTGTAGACGCGATGATAAAGATACTCAAGCATTATGGCTACGCAGAGGAGATGGAAGTGGTTGAGGATACAGACAATGAAATGAGGATAAGGGGCAAGGGCCTTCTGTTCGGCAGCGCCTTGAAGGGCAAAGGGAAGCCGGTTGACTCCGCCATAGCTGGCTTCATGGC
>WAOJ01000116.1 GCA_015521275.1 Desulfurococcales archaeon
ATGTGTATAAGAGACAGAGGTAATACCATTCCTTATCCCCATCCCCCTTATTGGGCCAGCTTCGGTTTCTACCTCAACCGCTAAGGAAGGGGAGCTCTCGAAGGGAACAGCTCCCTCTAAAGGCTCATCGCATGTGCCGCACTTCCTAGGAAGTATTGAGCCGTCTCCTATGAAAGATACCAACCCGAGGGAAGGGAGTTTCTTCCTTATCTCTTGCTGAAGCTTCCAAGCCTTGACGTGCTCCCTCAAGCCTTCGTCCTTGAGCGAGAGGACCGCCTTTGGAAGCCTTTTGGTTAACATTTCAAAAGCCTCGTCCGCTAGCACCTTCCTCCTCCTAGAGGGCAAGCCGACCCAAACCTTGAACTTCATCGAGCCTCCTTCTACCTTCGCGGCGCTCCTCCTAAGTATAGCGTTAGAGGGCTTGGGCAACGCTAGGAGACCGCTCTTGCCTTCTCCCACCTTCTCGCTGAACCTCTTCAAGAGTTTGAAGAGTTGTCTGTGGTAGAAGTCGGCCGTGGGAACGGGCTCTGAAGCGGGAAGCCTTGCCTTTACCAAAACCACGCTGGGAGGCGCAAAGGGGTCCCCTTGAACTCTTAACATCTTGAAGGTAATGCCCTTTACGTTCCATGTCATTCCTTGCAACTCCTTGTAGGCTTTGTAGCCCCTTCCATCTATCCTCTTCAAGACCTTCTCTAGCACTTCCAATCCCTCAGTGAGGATGGGCCGGGAGTGACCCGCCCCGCGCTCATCGGTCCCCGAGACGGCGGGGCTACTAAGCGCGGGACCGGGGTTCCGGGCGTAGCATGGCGAGAGCCCTTATTAGGTTAAGGGTCATAACTTTCGGGCTTCCCTTCAACCTTCTTAAAGTGGAAACTGTCTAGAGCCTTAGCAGAAGCGCGATGAAAGTAGTCAGGCCCTCAGACATAAGGACCTTTGCGTTTTGCCCAAGGCTCTACTTCTTCGAAAAGCACTTAATGAAAGCTGAGGAACTAATGGGTTTGAAGGAGTTAGTAGAGTATAAGATAAAGCTCGTGTTGGGCAAGGCCTTCCACTTCGTGGTGGAACTGGTTGAGGAAGGGGAGAAGGAGAAGGACTTCGAGGGTAAGTTCGCTTGGTACAAGGTAAAGGGGAGGCCAGACGTAATAAAAGAAGATAGCGTGGTAGAGGTGAAGAGCTCAAAAGGACCCGAGGACGGCGCTTGGTACGGCGACTACCTACAAGCCTCTCTTTATGCAGCAGTATTCGATAAAGAGAAGGTCGTGATAAAGTATAGGAACGGGGAGAGGGAGCTAGAACCGGACGAAGAGGAAGTGTTAGAAATGCTCCAGCTCATGGAGTTGATCGATCAAGGTTACTTGCCTCCTCCTAAGAGGAGCAAGTGGTGTAACTCGTGTCCCTTCAAGGAGGTCTGCGAGAAGTTGGGGGATGAGGGCGACGACTGGTTTCCCAGGCTTCCCTACGTTAAGAAGGCTTCACCCTGAAGACGTCCTCCGGCTTATGAACGCTAACCCCGGCGAACTGGGATCCCTTTAGAGGTATGCTCTTAACGTATACGACCCACTTGTAGTTTTCCAAGTCCACTGGCCTCTTCACTACTTCCGCTATTCTCCTTATCGCCTCTTCCCTGCTCAACTCCACCCACTCGTCTCCCTTGAGCTCAAAGAGCGGCCCTTCCAAGGTAACCCTAAAGCTCTCCCCCTCCGGTATCTTCTGGGAGGCCTTCTCCACTGCCTTCACTACCTCGTTTATGTCTGCGGGTACGGAGTAATCGTAGGGGACTGCCTTGAGCAACGTGGTATACCTAGGGTCCACCAGCTCCTTCAGCTTCCTCACCGCTTCGAATGGGTCACCCTTATACCTTATCACCAAGTAGCTCGGCTGCTTCTTCACCACGACGAAGTCCTTTCCCCAGTAGCTTCTCAACTCCAGCACGGCCTTGTTCTCGCGGCCGCGCCAGCAAGCTACGGTCACGTTGAACTCACTCAAGTCTTATCCCGCCAAAGGCTTTTGAAGGGGACTAAATAAAGGAGGAGGAGAGCCTTGATGCTAATGACTTCTGGAACCGGGCCGGCCAGCGGGTGGATAAAGCCGCGCAGGAGGCCCTCTACCTATGCATTGAAGGAGGGCGAAAAGGTCATTCTCATAGACGCTGGCTCCCCAGAAGCGGTTATGGACGTTATGGAGGTCTTCGGCAAGCCCGAGTGCGCTCTGATATCTCACGCTCACTTAGACCACTGGTCCGGAATAAACGTTCTTAGGTGGACAGGCCTCAAGACATACTCTCACGAGAGCACCTTCTCCCATCCTTACTTCAAAGAAATAACCGACATGCCATTTGAGCTAGAGCTGAGGGCAATTGAGTATTTCGAACCCGTAGAGGTCTGTGGCTTTAGCGTGGTGGCTTTTCCCTTGAGACACTCCATACCCGCCACCGGTTTTCTCATAAATGAGAAAGTAGCTTACTTGTTGGACACCAAGGGCTTGCCTGAGGACAGCTTCAAGTTCTTGAAGGATAAGGTCGAATATGTGATCATCGACGCGGCCCTCCCAGACGGCGTAGAGGGGCCTCACAACACATTCAAGGAAGCGGTGGACTTGAGCTTGGACTTGGGCGCTAAGAAGGCCTTCTTGGTACACTTGCTCCCAAGCCTAAGCGTTGAGGAAGTTTTGAGCTATGCAGAGGACAAGGGTTTGGATGCAGAAGTGCCCTACGACGGTCAGACCTTCAAGCTCTAGTCGCCAAGTAGCCCCTTC
>WAOJ01000117.1 GCA_015521275.1 Desulfurococcales archaeon
ATCCAAAGCTATGCAATAATCCGGCTTCATTTCGTTGTACCATTTTATTACTTCGCTTACCTTGAGCTTCACCCCTCTCCTCAAGGCTTGGTAGCCCCCGGAGTCCAGCCATATTTGGACTTCGTCCGGTACGTTGAATACTTTCCTTAACCCTTCATCCTTTATCTTTTCGTACAACTTCCTTGCCTTTGCAATTTGAAACGCATTCAACATTATTGCCTTAACGGGGAAGTACTTCCACAGCGGCAAAACTTGGCTGACCGGGTGCCCGTAGACCAGCATTTTACCTCGAGTAAGGGAAAGCGGTAATACGTTATTTCCCTACCCCTAGAGATCAAACTTTTAAGGAACTTAGTGGAAGCCATGAACGCCGGGGTGCCCGAGCGGCCCAAGGGGGTGGCCTGGAGAGCCACTCCCCCTAACGGGGGGCGCGGGTTCGAATCCCGCCCCCGGCGCCAAAAACTTAAGGCAAAAACAACGCCGTACCAAAGCCCAAGTCCGAGCACTGCCCGAGCCCGTAGAGCCCGGCCTCCAAGGGCTTCTCGCACTTGAGGTAAAGGCTCGAGCCCGGGAGTACTGCTGGAACGTGCGGCCTCTGAACGTCCTTGACCAAGTCCCAGCCCAACGGGTATAGATCTATCTCAAACCTCCTCAGGAGGGGGAAGGGCTCGAGCTTCTCAATCTTACAGTTCAACCCCTCTTCAACCATTTCCTTTACCGTTTCCAACGTTATCTCGGAATAGTCGCTGGAGGGCTTGGCGAGCAAGGCTGGGCTGGTGAATATTAAAGCTCCCTCGGTCCCCTTCCCTTCCCCTATCGTTTCCTTTGTATCTTCTGTGACTACCTTGACTACCCCGTGCCTACCTAAGGTTATCGCTTCCGGGAAGCTCAAGTTAATGTTTCCATTAGCAAAGAAACCCATAAGAATTCTCTTATTAAAGAACACCCTCTCCTTGATGTACAAATACCCCTCTTTTACGGTCTTCTTGTTCCTCTCCAAGGCTATTCCGTAAGCTATCGCCTTCCTAGCAAAATCTTGCTCTTTGTTATGGAAGACTTCCCAGATGGACTTCTTCTTTCTGGGTAAGACCAGCTCCCCGCTTAAGATATCCTTTAGCCACCCATTCTCCCTCAAGCTCTTCCAGAGCCGGATCACTTCGGAGAGCGGGTAGAGCCTCTCTTCGCCGAAGTAGAGGTCCCCAGAGAGCGCGAACGGGCCTTTGAGGTCCTTTACGCCTATTTTTCCCAAACAGCTTCTAACGCCCTTGAAGGGCTCGTTCAAGGTACCTTTCTTGGCACAGTTCTCGTCCTTCAGCCAGCCCAAGTAAGCCAAAGCCCCCAACAAGGCAGTTATCTTCATGAAGTAGCTGTTTCCATAAGCTACCGGGCCTCTGGTCTGGGGCGAGTAGGGCAAGGCCCTCTTGAAGCTCAAGCTGCTTATAGGCTCAAATCCTACGAACACGGGCTTCACCTCGTAGCCTTATACCACTCCATAGAGAACTTGACGAACTCGGAAAACGGGTTTACGTATTTATTGTTGTAATAAACGTTGCAGACCTCTTTTGAGAGCTTATTGGCTAAGCATTTGAAGTCCTGCTCGACCTTTTCTTTCGAACCTTTCTGAACGTTGTCCGTAGCTGTAGAAACGAGCACGTTGGCGAAGATCTCGGCTTCTCCCTTACCACTGAAGATATTATCCAAGCTCTCGTAGTTTCTCAAGAGGTCGTAGAAGAAGTTCTTGGAGAGCCTTCTCTCGTGAACGGCACTTATGAACCAGTTCAAGACAGTGCCCAGGGAATTGCAGCAGATGCCCTCATAGCACATCATGTCCTTCATGTTGTTCGCGAAGAACGTGTTCGGCAGAACAACTCCCTTTGCCTCGCCAGTGGCCCTCCCGTAGCTGACGGCTGTCCCGTCCTTCTCCAAGAACCTACCTTCGAATCCTCTCCCAACCTTCTTTGCTTCTTCCTCTAGCTCGCCGGCCTCTCTGTATACCAAGGACAGGGGGTCTCTGTAATGCCTTATTACAACCCCGTACTTCCTTCCATAGGCCACTAGGGCCGGGGAGAAGAAGCCCTTATCCTTGTGGAAGCCTCCGAACAAGCCCCAGTAGTTCAGCCTGGTGTGCCACCAAGCCTCTAAGCCGGGGCTGAGGTAAGGCTCCAACAGCCTTATCCAGTTCAAGTTCAACTTCTTTTTAACGTACTTCTCAACCTCTTTGCTCGTTGGGGCCCTCGCGGGGAAGATCGCTACCAAGTCATCGCCTCCGGCATAAACCAGTACTCCGAAGTTGGCCTCCGTTATTCTTGCGTCCAGCAAGGCGGAGATCATGAGCGAGTAGGAGAGCTGCGCAACGTAGCTCGGAGTGGGCAAGGTAGTGGGAGGCTTGGGCTGCTGGGGGCCCTTTTCTCCAAGCTCTTGGGGCAAGATGTTCCTTATGACTGCCTTTAGGATTGAGCTTATTCCTTCAGCTACCTTCTCTCTGCTCTCCTCGTCCAAGTATCTATATATCTCTTTGAAGTAATCTTTGCTTTCAATGCCGAGCTTGCCGGAAGCTAGATCGCCCATCCCGTCTCCATCACCCTTCACCATTACTATGTACTTGTTCAGATTCTCTAGCTTGTTCTTGATTTCGCTCAAGTCTTGCTTTGATAGGAACACAGTCTTGTCATCTATCTTCAAGGTAAATATCACATCTCTTTCGTTCTTTAAGCTCTCTAAGAGCCTCTGGAGTTCTAGGGGTGCTGTGGGCTTCCCCTCGAAGGAGCGCTTGGGGGAGGGCAAGGCCCCCTTTAAGGCCTCCACCAAGCTCTCGAAATCATACTTGGCTATTGATAGATCTTCATTCAGCATTGTTACTTCTTTGGAAATGATATAGGCTAACTCCGGTAAGGCGGCTAAGGTCGCGACGCTCAGCCTGGGCGCCTTAACGGCTCTTGGCGTTTGGCCCAAGAGCTCTTTGACGACCTCCTCAGCGTTGTACTGCATTAACCTCATTACGTAACAAGTGGGGCATAAGGCCTCCTTAGCCCTTACGTACAAGGCCGGCTCGTCGGAGGAGTTCCTCACTATTGCTGGGGATCCGCAATTGCAAAGAGCTAGAGGCTTAGTACCATTATATGCCTTCTTGAAGGTCTCGAAGGTCCACCCGTCCAGAACCTTGGGCCCTATCCTAATTCGCCTCTTCTTTTCCTTCTCCCTCTGGAAGCGCACTGCGAAGAGCCAGTACAAGAAGAACCAGTACTTCAGGTTCTCTTCTGCTAGATTATCCTTTTCCACGTACTCAAACTCTATGCCTTCGAACTTCTCGTTTACCAAATCCTTAATTTCTTTTTCTATTCCTTGCCACACCTTCTCTCTGAATTCATTGAAGGCATTTTCCAAATTTATTATCGTTATTGAGGGTCTGAAGGGCTTGACTTTCTTTAACTCTTCGCTTAAGGTCCTCTTGAGATCATCAAGGTTGGTCTCTTTGAGATTGTGCTCCTTTCTCCCCTCGTTTATTACGAAGAGTTTTGTGCCTACACCCTCATCCAAGTAAATTCCCAAATCTTTCGGAAGTTCAACCTTATCCAATGCATTTAGTGAAGCCTCCTTTACCTTCTCCCAACCCTCTTCGAACCTCCTCATCAAGTGTTCCTCTATGCACTTGACCTCGTCTTCCGCTTCCAAGCCCAAGAACGAGCAAGTCCCCTTGGGTAAGTAAAGCCTTATTGTAGCTGGTATTACTGGCTGGGAGACGTCCATCAAGTTAACCTTTACGTCCTTCAGCAGCTCCTCGAACTTCCTCCTCACGGACCCGTTCAACATGGAGTAAACCGTTACGAGGTAAAACGGGTTATAGCGGGCGCTTGGAGTTATGAGTATGTCTGGACCCAACTTCTCCACAAGCTCCTTTATAGAATACCAAGCCAAGGCCGAGATGAGCCAGCTCCTAGCCCACAGGTCTCCCGGGCCCCTGCCGGAGGAGATGAAGGCTTGTATCCCGGGTATGTCGAACTCTACCAAGTAGCCTTCGAAGCTCTTACCATTGAATATGTTTATCATTGTAGCAGTAGCGGAGTTGTGGTCGAAGACGGTGTGAGTAGGGACCCTAGTGTCTGCAACGGGAGGATTTTCGACGAACTTGTACCACAAGGGCTCAGCCAATGCGTAAAGCAAGTGATAGCACTTCTTAACGTCCGAACCGCAGGATTTCATTATTTCTTCGAGTTTATCATAGAACTTCTTTATTTTTTGTAAATCTGAAGTAGGATAGGACACTGGAGAACGGACCTTAGGGTTGAACGGGTTTACGAACTCTATGTTATTCCTTGCGAACTTCGAGCCCTTTGGGATTAGAACCCTATCCAGCACTGAGGCCATCTTATCGTACTGGGATATTTCCTTCAGAGCCTTACAGAAGCTCTTGTGGTCGCCGAAGAGTTCCTTGAAGACCCATGCGGCCTCTTGTTCGTGAGCCCTCGCCTCCCCACAATAGTCCTTGTTCCTTAACTTCAACGAGGTAGCAATGACGTAAGGTTTGTGGAATGGGTCGTGAAGGAAGGCGTATAACTTCCTTCTCATTAGCTCTTCGTACTTCATCATCTCACCCCGAAGGACTTGGGCTCGAACTTCATCTTCTCATTAAATATCTCAAAGAAGTTGAAGCCCTTGGCCGATCTGGCCGCTATTCCGTTCCTCAAGGTCAACACGGTTATCAAGGCCATTAGTCTCAAGACCTTAGTTTCCTCAGTTCCA
Organism: Desulfurococcales archaeon; assembly: GCA_015521275.1. Lineage (GTDB taxonomy): Archaea > Thermoproteota > Thermoprotei_A > Sulfolobales > Ignicoccaceae > Ignicoccus. Next base: position 4,741 of record WAOJ01000117.1, read on the forward strand.
TTGCCCTTCTCCAGTTTTTCCACGAGGTTCCTTAAACTCCCCTTCCAAACCTTCGGTTCCAATAAGGGCTTAAAGGGTTTCCAATCCTTAACGCAAGATATGAGGCCAAAGAGGGTTCCCTCGGAAATGCCCACGTATTGCACTGGAATGGGTTGAACGTCCAGCTCATCCCTAACGGGTTTCCC
>WAOJ01000118.1 GCA_015521275.1 Desulfurococcales archaeon
GTATAGGCTGATAGCTGCCAAGACTCCCTTCGGCTTCGCAGTAACGGATACAAACTTACAAGAGAGAGCCCTGTGGAAGGCCTTCGAAGAAGGGGCAATACCTTGGGCTAGGGGATGTGAAGTCAGGAGGAGGCCCAAGAGGAGGTCGGTCTTCGACTTCGAACTGATTTGCGAGGAAAGGATATTAGTAGAGGTGAAGAGCGCGGACCTAGCGTCCCCTAGGGCAGAGGGCATGTGGCCGGACTGCCCTACGGAGAGGGGCAAGAGGCACCTAAGGGAGCTGAGCGAGCTTGACGGGAAGAGGGTAGTGCTCTTCGTCGTGGGCTTTCCTAGGGCAACCGCCTTTATACCTTATTATAGAGGGGATCCGGAGGCCTACGGGGCCCTCTTGAGAGCCGCTGAGATGGGAGTGGAACTCAAGGCAATAGGCATGTACTTCGACCCCCTTACATATAGAGTAAAGATATACGGAGAGCTTCCGGTCATATTGAGAGAAGGGAAGGACGTTGTACCTCAAAGGGCTCTTTACGCTAACCACGTGATTGGTCCACTTTCCCTACCTAGAATTACCGCCTCACTAAGGATTTAAAAGGCCCTTATCCTAGCCCGGCCGTGGGAGTAAGGGATGAGTAGGAAAGAGAAGCCCCACTTGAACTTGGTAGTGATCGGCCACGTAGACCACGGAAAGAGCACGCTAGTGGGCCACCTGCTCTACGAGCTGGGCTTCGTGGACGAGAAGACCCTAAAGATGTTGGAAGAGGAGGCCAAGAAGAGGGGTAAGGAGAGCTTCAAGTACGCCTGGCTGCTGGACAAGCTCAAGGAAGAGAGGGAGAGGGGTGTCACCATAGACCTAACGTTCATGAAGTTCGAGACCCCGAAGTACTACTTCACCATCATAGACGCCCCCGGTCACAGGGACTTCATCAAGAACATGATCACCGGCGCCAGCCAAGCCGACGCGGCTATCCTAGTGGTGAGCGCCAGGCCCGGTGAGTTCGAGGCCGGTATGAGCGCCGAGGGCCAGACCAGGGAGCACATACTCCTAGCCAAGACCATGGGTATCGACCAGATAATCGTTGCCGTGAACAAGATGGACGCCACCGAGCCCCCATGGAGCGAGAAGAGGTACAAGCAGATAGTGGAGACTCTGAAGAAGTTCATGAAGGGCCTCGGCTTCAAGGTAGACCAGATACCGTTCGTGCCGGTGAGCGCTTGGACCGGTGACAACATCATCAAGAGGAGCGAGAACATGCCGTGGTACAAGGGCCCGACCTTGGTGGAGGCCCTAGACCAGCTCAAGCCACCAAGCGTAGAGAAGTGGGCCAAGCTGCCTCTGAGGATACCCATCCAAGATGTGTACAGCATCACCGGTGTAGGAACTGTGCCGGTAGGAAGGGTAGAGACTGGAGTGCTGAGGGTAGGAGACAAGGTAGTGTTCATGCCTCCGGGAGTTGGAGGTGAAGTGAGGAGCATAGAGATGCACCACGAGAAGATCCAGGAGGCCAAGCCGGGTGACAACATAGGCTTCAACGTGAGGGGCGTGAGCAAGAACGAGATCAAGAGGGGAGACGTGGCCGGCCACCCGGACAACCCGCCCACCGTGGCGGACCAGTTCACCGCGAGGGTGTTCATCATCTGGCACCCCAGCGCTATAGCCATTGGCTACACCCCGGTGGTCCACGCCCACACTGCCAGCGTGGCTAGCAGGATAATCGAGATCAAGCAGAAGATCGACCCCAGGACCGGTAAGGTGATAGAGGAGAACCCGAGCTTCCTGAAGCCCGGAGACGCCGCAGTGGTGGTGTTCAAGCCGCTCAAGCCGATGGTCATAGAGAAGTTCCAAGAGTTCCAGCCGCTAGGAAGGTTCGCCATGAGGGACATGGGTAAGACCGTGGGCATAGGCATAGTCACCGACGTCAAGCCCATGAAGGTAGAGATAAAGATGAAGAAGTAAGGCTTTTTACAGCAAGGTCAAAAAGCTCCCCTCCCCCATCCCTCTCGATCACGTCATGTCCCACATAGTGCTCGCTCAGATAACCGTCACCATTTCAAAACACATGAAGTGGAGGCCTTGGAAAGGCCTCTTCGCCGGCAAGGTCATATACGATGCTTTCAGCGCAATAGGGATAGAGCCGACCTTCCCCTTCAAGGTTGACCCTCCGGAGAAGTTCTCCCCGGACCTGAAGCCCGGGACGGACGTGAGCTTCGAGGCGAAGTTCTGGGGAGAAGAGGCGACCAACGCTTCCTCAATGCTCTTAGAAGGCCTATTGGCCTTGGACTACGTGGTCCCAAAGACGGTTAACGTGAAGGAGGTAGAAGAGGGGTTCGAGGTCGAGGGGGGCGAGGAACCCGTAGCTGTGTTTTTTGAGGTCAATCACTTGCCCACCTATTATCGCTTCCACGGAGCTTACGTCCCCTTCCCGTCTCCACAGAGAATGGTATTCTCAATTTTTAAGAAGATATATGAGGCTTTCGGGACAGACGCCAAAGATCTTGCTGAAAAGATATCTGGAAAGTTGGAGGTTGTTGGTGGCAACTTCTCTAAGAAGCTGTACAAGGTTAGTCACGGCCAAGAGGTCCCAGCCTTCTCAGGAAAGGTCAAGTATTATGGAATAATGAGCGAGAGGGAGGCGAATGCTTTACTTAGAGCTTTGGAGCTGAGCAAGTACTTGGGCTTAGGCCAAGGAGGGGGGATGGGCTTCGGGACAGTGAAGGGGATAAAGCTCCTAAAGCCGTCATGGGAAGTACCGGCAAGGACGTTTACGCCTAGCTAACCTTAGAGGAGCATAAGTTTTTCAATGTGTTAGTTATCTCCTTAACGTAGACCTCAAACGCTTTGGTTTTAAATATGTTAACCTTCCTTAGCGCCCTTCTTACGTTAAATCCACACTTATTCCCATTCGTAACTAACGTCCCCTCGCGGGCCAAGCACAGCGTTAGCGTTATGCACTCCAGCTTTCGGTAAAGCTTCCACCTCTTTTTCTCTTTACAGCAACTGGGCGCTTCCGGCTCTTCACACCCAACTTCCCTTAAGGATTCCCAAAGTACGTTCTCTAGCTCAGGCTCCCAGAACGTTACTATGAAGACAACTTCCTTCCCGTTGACCTTAGCGACGTAATAGCTTACCAGTTCGCTTGTTCCAGAGTACACTTTCTTTATACCCTTCTTTACCATCATCTCTTCGAATGTATTTAATTTCTCACGTTTCTTGTAGTCCGAATCAATAGCTATTAGAAAGCACTTCCCAAACCCCTTGCTCTCGTCGAGCGCTTGTTCTAAGGGGGCTAGAGATCCGCCGGCTATCCTAACGTCCACCTCAATCTTCGACGACCTCAGTAATTCTTCGACTACCGCCTTGTCTAAACAGCCCTCTACATAAGCTATGATCACTTGGATCACCTAAAGGAGCCTATAGCTCAAACGGGCATCTTCAGAGCCGGCCAAGTGCCTTAGGGCGGCCTTTCCCTCTAAGGTTGCTGAGAAGAGCCTCTTGCCCCTCACGTCCGTTATGATTAAGTTAAAGCCTTTGAGTACTTCATACTCCTCTAGTCGGTGGAGTATTCCCTCTCTGTCCGTCGTCGGTTTCAATCCCAAGAACGCCGAAGCCAGCATCAAAGCAGCTTCCAAGCTCTGTGTAGTTAGGATTACTTGCTTGCCCTTGGATAGATCTACAAGCCTTTCGACGAGTTGGGCTAAGAGCTCGGGGTGCATGGCGCTTTCAATTTCATCTACCATTAAGATGTCGGACAGAGTCCCAAAAACTAATATTTGAAACGTCCTTTGAAGGCCGCGACCTACGGAATAGAAGGGGACTAGGGCGTCGCCAGATCTCAAGAATACTAGGGGATCTCCCCACTCGTCTGTGGCT
>WAOJ01000119.1 GCA_015521275.1 Desulfurococcales archaeon
CTCAATAGAGAATTGAAAACGTAATAGTTCGATTAATCATGAGGGTCTCAAGAGTGAACGGAAAGGCAATCCCGCTACCAAACACACGCGTTGTCTATAGGGAGAAATCTTAATAGAGAATAGAAGGGGATGTTAGGGGTTCCGATGCGATCTGAGGGTTATGAGAGCCCCCATGCTAGAAACGGTCAACGAGTAGATGAGTAATTCCATGTCGCTCAACATTGGCATTATTATCCCTCCTATCAAGCTCCCAAAACCCAACGCCGCGAAGGCCAAGCCGTAAAGCTTTCCTTGACCCCCTGCCTCCGCTATCAAGGCCCTTAAGGTTACCTCTGTATAAGCTATCGCTGCTCCAGCATACGGCGCTAAGAGCGGGTGTCTCATAGAGAGGGAGGCCGGCGCCAGCAATATGGCGGCCAAGATAGCCTCTTTGCCCTTAAGCCTTCCCATAGGGTATGCGAAGAGAGCGTCGGACAACATTGCTATTGCGTAGATTAAGGGGGCCATCTCCTTGCCGGAGGCAGCGACCAATATGGGCTGGGCAAAGGTCAACCCAATGAAGAATGAGAAGGCAACTATGGAAGAACCCTTCCAAACGACCTCTTTCCTCTTGGGCTTGGGCTTTATCCCCCTTAACATGAAGAGGGGGATGAAGAGCAAGAGGCCGGGAATTACGTAGAGCAACAATGCATGTCTTGCCTCAAATCCTAGGAGGAGCAAAGCGAAGGCCAAGGAGGGGCCCAGCACAGCCCCCATCTGATCCATTATCTCAACTATCGCAAAGGCCTTCCCGGGGTCCTCAGCCACTGAGGCCAAGAGAGCATCTCTGGCCGGGTTCCTTATGGCTTTACCTATCCTCTCCACGATTATTGCAATAATGAATACAGAAAGGGTAGGCAGCAGTGCTGAGAGCGGGTAGGACAAGACCAAGGAATACCCTATCGCCATGAACAGCCATTGAGCGGAGAGCTTATCCGCCAAGATTCCGCTTATGGCCCTAAGCAAGTACCCTGAGCCTTCTGCCACTCCGCTCAAAATTCCCAAGGCCTCTAAGGAATAGCCCTTCAGCACGACCGGTATTAGGCTCCTGCCCCCTTCGTAAACGGTGTCCGCCAAGAAGCTGATCAGGCCGAAGAGGTATACTGGGTTCAAGGCTTCCACTCCTCTCCTATGCCGTACTGTCCCCACCTCTCCTTAACCAGCTCCAAGACCTTGGGATCCGGTTCGCTCCTCTCCGGCCACTCGTAGCCGGCCTCTTCCTTCCACTTCCTAGTAGCATCTATTATCACCTTGCTCCCCACCGGAGGTTTGGGAGACGTGTGGTCCAGCACGTCCGTCACGTCGTTCTTTATTATCTCTATATCCCTCTCGGGATCTACGGTTGAGGCTATAGCGTAAGCGACTTCTCCCCAGTCGTGGACGTTCACGTCCTCGTCAACCACTATTATCATCTTCGTGAAGCTCATCTGACCCAAGCCGAGCAAGGAGTGGGCGACCTTCTTGGCATGTGCCGGATATTTTTTCTTTATTGAGACTATGGCCATCCCATGGAACAGCCCTTCCGGAGGTAAGTTCACGTCAACTATCTCGGGTATGAGCCATTTCATGAGCGGTAGGAATATCCTTTCAGTGGCCTTACCTATGTAAGCGTCTTCCATAGGAGGCCTTCCCACCACCGTTCCGTAATATATTGGATCTTCTCTCGTGTAGAACTCTTCGAGGTGGAAGACCGGATAAAGGTCTCTGGGAGTGTAATAGCCGGTGTGGTCTCCGAAGGGACCTTCCCAAGCCAGCTCGTTTACCTTAACCTTCCCCACTAACAAGGCCTCGGCGTTGGCCGGTGCTAGCAACCCGTTTGAGGCCTCCACCACCTTTACTGGAGATCCTTTCAATATGCCGGCAAAGAAGAACTTGTCTATTCCCTCTGGGACCGGGAGGGCCCCGGTGAGCAAGGTCGCCGGGTCCCCTCCAATGGCTATAACAACTGGCATCTCCTCGTAGCCCATCTCCTTGTACTTTCTGTATATCTGAGCGCCCCTCTTGTGGACTTGCCAGTGTATTACGGCCCTTCTAGGCGAGTACAACATTATTCTGTAAACTCCAAAGTTATGTATTCCCGTCTCCGGGTCCTTCGTTATGGTCAAGGCATAGGTGAAATACCTAGAGGCGTCCTTAGGCCAAGTCTTGAAGGCCGGAATGGAGAGCATGTCCGGCTCCCTCTTAACGCTTAAGGCCGGCCCCTTCCTGACCTTCTTGGGCAAGTACTTACCCATTCCAACCATTTCGCCCAAGGCCTTGATCTTGCCCCCTATTCCCTCTGGCCTCTGCTTGAATGGCGCTAGGAACCTCTCGCCCAATTCCTCCAACCTTTCGGTCCCCAACGCTATCTTTATCAAATCCATAGAGCCGAAGATGTTTCCAGCAACCCTCCATTCCGGGAAGCCCTTGAGCCTCTCGAACAGGAGGGCCTTCGGAAACCTCTTCCACATCAAGTGCCTAAGTATCTCCGGGACCTCCTTTACTGGCTCAACCTCAGCCTTCACCCTTACCAATAAGTCCCTTTGCTCCAACGTTTCGAGGTACTCCCTCAAGTCCTCCAAAGCTCAAGGCCCCTTAGGCTCTCAAGCGGTGGTTTAAGCGCAACATGTCTTTTCAAGCTCCTTCGGCTTCCTGAAGAAGTCCCCAAAGTACTCTACGAAGTGCTTGTAGAACAAGTACTTCCTGATCGGTCTTATTATTATTGCTATTATGAGAGGAGGCAATAGGAGGGTGGTCAAGGATAGCAACTGGTCCCAGAAGTCGACGCTTAAGGAAGTCCAAGCTAGTACCAAAGCGGCTACTAAGTTCAGTACGAACGCGGTCAAGGTTACGAACCTCTTAGCCCATATTACGTCAGCCATCTTAGTTGCCGCATAGTTCACTATCGCGTATATCAGTAGGAATGC
>WAOJ01000120.1 GCA_015521275.1 Desulfurococcales archaeon
GAGGAAAGTACCGGGCGTAGCGTTCGCCACTTCGGGACCAGGAGCTACGAACTTAGTGACGGGACTGGCCACGGCCTACATGGATAGCGCTCCGATGATAGCGATAACGGGCCAAGTGCCCACCGCTGTAATGGGTAGGGACGCGTTCCAAGAGACCGACGTGGTAGGCGTGACGATGCCCATAACAAAGCATTCGTTACTAGTGAGGAAACCTGAGCACGTAACGTGGGCAGTCAGAGCAGCAAAGGTAATATCCGTAACCAACCGTCCGGGTCCAGTCCTAGTTGACGTACCTCGTGACTTCTGGAAGAATGACATTGACTTCTACTGGCCCTCGGATGAGGAGCTCATGAAGGAGTGGATCCCCGGCTACAATCCCAACCCACCTAAACCGAACCCTAGTTCGATAATGAAGGCAGCCAAGCTACTGGTCGAAGCGGAAAACCCAGTAATACTAGTGGGCGGAGGCGTATGGTGGTCCTTCGCCACGGACGAGGTGCTCAAGCTAGCCGAGGTCTTGATGGCTCCTATAGTGACTACCTTGATGGGTAAGAATGCCGTACCTGCGGACCACCCGTTAGTTCTGGGCAACGCCGGAATGCACGGAAGGCCAGAGGCAAACTACGCCCTCTACAACGCGGACGTGGTCCTAGCAATAGGAACTAGGTTCTCGGACAGAACAGTCGGAAACTTCGAAGAGTTCAGAAAGGGTAAGAAGATCATACATATCGACATCGATAAGAGCGAGATAGGTAAGAACATAGATCCCGACGTCGGTATAGTTGCGGACGCACGTGAGGCCGTTAAAGTGCTAAGGGAATATATCGTAAATGCTCTAAAGTTCAAGAGGAGTGAAGAGGTACCGATAATAAAGAAGGCAAAAGAGTTCGGAGAATATGCTTGGGAAATACTGCTCAAGGAGAGGGGCAAAGGAATGAAGCCGTGGAAGGTCCTAAAGATAGTTAGGGAGGAGTTACCGGCGGACGCAATAGTAACCACTGGAGTCGGTGGCCACCAAATGTGGGCGGCCCTCCATTACCCCGTGCTGAAGCCCGGAACCTACCTAACGAGCGGGGGTCTAGGCACTATGGGCTACGGCTTCCCGGCTGCAATAGGGGCAAAAGCTGCCGCTCCAGACAAGCCGGTGCTCGACATAGATGGTGACGGGAGCTTCCTAATGACTTCTCAGAACTTAGCGACGGTTAAGCAGTACGGACTAAACGTCGGCGTCCTAATATTCGACAACGGCTCGTTACAGCTGATAAGGCAATGGCAAGACCTCTTCTTCGGTCACAAAAGGGTCGGCGAGAACCTCGCTTACTTGCCAGACTTCGTGAAGTTAGCGAACAGCTTCGGCATAGAGGGTGTAAGGCCGGAGAACTACGACGAGATGAGGAAAGCTATAAGGAGGGTGGCTCAAGGTGAGGCCCTAGTCATAGACTACATCGTTGACCCCGACATAATGGTCCTACCAATGGTTGCTCCAGGCAAGGTAATATCCCCAGAAAACCTTATCTTAACCCCCGAGCAAGCCGCCGGGATAACGGTGTGAGGTGGTGAGGCATGAGCGACATCGAGACTTATGTCATTAAGTTCTCGATATATGCCGCGATAGACGGCGGTCTGGACGGTCTCGCTAGGGCGATACACGTAGTGAGGAAAGCTCCTATACAGTTCCACGACATGGCCGTCATTGATGCTGGTAAGACGAAGGAAGTTAGCTTGAGGATAAGCGGAAGGAAGAAGGACATAGAGTGGTTGGCCAAGAAACTCGAAAAGGTTGTAGAAGTGCTCGAAGTAAAGGTACAGAAGATGCCAAGCGAGATTGCAGTAATAGCGGCTCATACGTAATAACTATTTAGTCGTATTCCTTCCTCTTCCCTTCGGGTGTTCCGATGACTGAGAACTGTGTCTTCTGTAAAATCATTAAGGGAGAATTACCGGCCAGAGTCGTTTACGAGGACGAAGACGTAATGGCTTTTCTGGACATCAATCCCGTTTCAAAAGGTCACACACTCGTCGTTCCCAAGAAACACTATAGGAACATGGTCGATGCTCCCGACGATGTAATAGCAAAAATCTATACCATTGCAAAGAAAATCGGTGTAGCAGCAATGAATGCACTGGGAGCCAAGGGCTTCAACGTGATTTCAAACAATGAGAAGGTTGCCGGGCAAGAGGTATTCCACTTCCACGTTCATGTAATACCTAGGTATACCGGCGACGAACTTAGATACGACGTAAAGGGCTACAAATACGCCGAGGGAGAGGCGGACGAAGTGGTTAAGAAATTAAACGAGGCGCTGAAATAAGGTATTTAGCCTTACTGCCCCGCAGACGCGGGGTAAGGGAGGAGTGGACATTCCTACCAAATGGTATAACATCCTTCCTGACTTACCCAAGCCCCTATCCCCACCAAGGGATCCCAGAGGAGCAGAAGAGGAGTTCTCAAGGATCGAACTCCTCTTGAAAGTCCTACCCCAGAAGCTGATATGGCAAGAGAACACTGTAGAAAGGTGGGTTCCTATACCGGACGAGGTCTTGGACGTTTACAAGGAAATAGGACGTCCAACGCCCCTAATGAGAGCCAAAAGGCTGGAGAAGCTCTTAGATACGCCAGCTCGAATATACTTCAAATATGAAGGAGCGACGCCTACGGGTAGCCACAAGATAAACACTGCAATACCTCAAGCATATTACGCGAAGGAGGAAGGAGTAGAAGGTCTTACGACCGAAACGGGAGCGGGGCAATGGGGTACAGCCCTAGCCCTCGCCGGGGCTATGTACGACATGCCTGTCAAGGTATTCATGGTACGTAGCAGCTATGAACAGAAGCCATACAGAAAGGTGATAATGAGACTCTATGGAGCTGACGTAACTCCGTCCCCCAGCAAAGAGACGGAGTTCGGTAGAAAGATATTGAAGGAGGACCCCAACCACCCTGGAAGCTTAGGAATAGCGATGAGCGAAGCCATAGAGTATGCCCTCAAGAAGAACTGGAGGTATGGCGTAGGCTCAGTCATGAACTTTGTCTTACTACACCAAAGCATCATAGGCCTAGAAGCTATGAAACAGATGGAGGAACTGGGAGAAGAGCCAGACGTCCTAGTGGCTTGTATCGGTGGAGGCTCAAACTTCGGTGGCTTGGTGTTCCCGTTCTTAGGCCAAGAGCTTCAGAGGACTAAGGACCCTAAGAAGAAGAGGAGAAGGTACATAGGTGTAACGCCCTCGGAAGTACCCAAGTTTAGTAAAGGCAAATACGAGTATGACTTTGCTGATGCCGCCGGATTGCTACCTCAGCTTAAGATGCATACGCTGGGACACACGTTTACCCCGCCCCCCATCTATGCGGGGGGCTTGAGATATCACGGCGTAGCGCCGACTATCTCATTATTATATGAAGAAGGCTGGATCGAAATAAGGGAGTATGAACAAAAGGAATGCTTTGAGGCTGGTAGACTGTTCGCTAGAGCCGAAGGCATAGTACCCGCTCCGGAGACCAACCACGCTATCAAAGCAGTCATAGACCTAGCTCTGGAGGCCAAGAAGAAGAA
>WAOJ01000121.1 GCA_015521275.1 Desulfurococcales archaeon
CTTCAACAGGTACTTATACTCTCTCAAAGTCAAAGGGCTCTAAGGTAGAGTACTTTAGGTCTTCCACCGGCAACAAGTCCTTCACGACGGCCCTTACGCATTTCTTCTTAATCTTTTCCAGCTCTGACGATTCAACGGTTAACTCGGTAGATGTTGTAGCAACCACCTCTTTCCTCAAAAGTACAATCGCATCTCGGATCACGTCTCCTTTTAACGACTTGAGGACTTCCTCTAAGGTCCTTAAATCCAACTCCCTAGCTGTTGAAATTGCCAAAATTATTAGTAGTTTTACAATCATGTCCTCTAGTTTGTCATGCAACTCCATCAATTTTTCAGAATACTTCTTGAGGATAAACTTGACCACTTCATTCTTCATGATTTTCGTCATAATGTTAAATCCATAAAGGTCTAGGGGGAGTAGCTTTGAATACAAGGCCTTCAAGGCGTAGCTCTTGCCCGTGTTTGGAGGGCCCATGAACAGCGTAAGGTCTCCCACTTCCACCTCGCTGTTCTTTATAGGTCCTAACTTCTCTATCTGTAACCTTATATTGTCGTTCACTCTTCCCCTTCATATGCCCTTTTATAAGACCTTAAGTGCGACCTTTCACATCCCTTACCGAAAAGAGGATTGAGCCCCGATTTAGATAACTTAACCGGATAGCCATGTTACTCTTCGTCTTCGAAGATAGGGTCTTATCAGACATTATAGTTGAGAGGTCCGAGCAAGAAGAAAGCATAGAGCTGGTAATGAAGGACGCGAAGACGGGCTTCGGATCGAGGGCAATAGTGCCGAAGAAATCCTTCTGCAAGGACGTGTGCGAGGAGCTATCCATAGATATGGTAAAGCTCTTCGATGGCTTCGCCAAGAGCGTTTTAGAGCAAAAGCTCAAGTCAATACCGGAGCCAAAAGTAATTTGGTTACCTCCCAAGGACCCCTCTTTCATGAACGTGTTGAGGTATCCCTTGCCGGTAGCTACAGTAGGCAAGCTCTGGGACTCCTTCAAGGTCTGGCTCGGGAAGCCCCTCTTCTCTTTTGTGGATTATGCCTCTCCGTCCATAAAGTCCTTAGCCATATACAAGGACTTGTTGCTCTTTAAGCTCAATGAAGAGAATAGATGTGAGCTCCACAAACACTTGTTGGAGAGGTTGCTGAAGGCCTTACCCGAGAGCAAGTTAGCGAAAAGTCCGTGCGACTTCATGAACAAGCTCTATGGAAACGACTTCTTCGTCATCATAAATAGAAATGTAAAGACGCTTAAAGTACCCAACACCTTGAAGAGTTGTTTGAACGAGGACGAGGTAGACTTCCTTAGGCCGACGAGCTTGCTCACCAACATGCTCCTAAAGGATGCCTATCCGCCGTTCTTGGTCGAAGTGGAAGTTAATAAAGAGGTTAAGACTATCTTTGACGACGGTACTGAGATAAAGGCCAAGATCAAGGATTCTAAGGTGATAATTGAGGGACATGTGAAAGGCGTGGTGAAGCTAGCTAACGAGGAGGGCAAGTTCGCGTTCATCCTAGAGGAGGAGTTGGGCTTGAGCGGGCTGAAGTGTTCGGCAGAAGTTAAGGTTGAGAGCGAGAGATTGGAGGACTTGTGGAAGGCCTCGATAGCCTTCTGGAGCGCCCTCAAGCTGCTCGGAAGGGAAACTGTGCTTGAGAAGTGCTCACTAGGTGGAGGACATAAGCATTAAATATGGCTCTGGCCTTGAAGTCCTTTACCAGTTGGTGCCAACTCAAGTTCAAACTCCTAGCGATCTTTAACGCTTCTGCCTTCTCATCCTCGCTTATCTTCTTCCTCCCGAACCTTATCTCCTTGCCACTTATGTGTCTCTCTCCCTTGCCGGGGAGCACTATCTTGCCGTAGGCTGCCTTGTGCCTCCAGGTTTGGGTGTCCGCGCTCTGGTAGCCAATGGCCATTAGCTTGGGATACGTCGTAGGGCTCCCCAGACCTAAAGCGTGGAGCCACGAGCTTTCTATTTCCCTGACTCTTACCAAGAAGTTCCAACCCTCCTTTCTGGACGCGTTCCTCTGGGTCAATATCCTAGGTATTAGGCCTCCCACCGCCTTCATATCCGAGAAGGAATAACCTTGGTAGTACTCCCATAGGAGCTCCTCCGAGACCGGATGGTATACGGGCAACAGCTTACACTCGACTTTTTCAAACATCTCTTTGGCGTTCCTTATATTTTCCTTTACCTTCTTTTCCGCCTTTGGATCGTTGGGGGCTACAGGGTTATCCAAAGCTATGCAATAATCCGGCTTCATTTCGTTGTACCATTTTATTACTTCGCTTACCTTGAGC
>WAOJ01000122.1 GCA_015521275.1 Desulfurococcales archaeon
CTCCTAGGATATCTCGGAGGGAAGCGTAGGGATGGAGAAGACTTTCAATTCTCTGTTGAGACTCCTCCGAGACCCTCCCATTTAAATCTCTCATGATCTCGCCTTATAACTTTTCTCTCGTTCAATTCCCATCTCTCATTCCTCAATGTAGAGACTTGAGTTTAAATTGAAGGGAGTTAATGACCTTCGTCGTACCCATGAAAGCATAAATATCCCCTATGCTTGCGCTCATGGTGAAGGTACGGTTTGGAACAAAAAGTGCGCCCATGAGTACAAAGACAAGAAGAGAAATGAACAATAAGAAGTAAGAGGTTCTTTGAATATAACAAGATATCAAGGTTTGTTATTTGAACCAATTTGAACTTTCCGCAGTTGAGGTAATGTTGAAAGATGTGAAAGATCTGTTGCATACCTTAAGTATATCTGCATTTCTTTAAACGACTTAACGTGGTGTACTCTTGAGGAGCTTCTTCGAGCCCTCTTCCATAGCCGTAGTGGGCGCCACCCCCAGGGTCCCGAAGCCCGGCTACGTCATCTTGACGAACTTGAAGAGGAACTTTAAGGGAAAGCTCTACGCTGTTAACCCGAAATACAAAGAGGTCTTGGGAGTTCCTTGTTACCCCTCTTTGAACGATATACCGGATGAAGTAGAGCTAGCGGTAATAGCGGTTCCTATTCAAGCCGTGGAGAAGGTAATAGATGACGCGATAAGAAAGGATGTGAAGGCAGTTATAATAATAACCTCTGGATTCTCCGAGGTTGGGAATAAGGAGCTGGAAGAGAGGATAAGGCAAAAGTTGAGGGAGCACGGGATAAGGGCCATAGGCCCCAACTGCTTGGGAGTATACCATTATCCCTCCGGCGTCGATACTTTCTTCTTCAGAGAACCGGCCACGCCTAGGCCCCCTCCTTCCAAGTTAGCCATAATATCCCAAAGTGGAGCCATCGCTGCTTCCCTCATGGACTGGGCCTCCCTCAGGGGAATAGGAATAGGGAGCGCGGTCAGCTTGGGAAACAAGATAGACGTCGGCGAATCCGAAGTGATGAACTACTTGTTATCGGAAGGCTATGACAGGTTCTTGATATACATGGAAGGGCTTAGGGAAGGGGAGGGTAAGGCTTTCTTGGAAACCCTAGCTAAGGCCTCCTTGAGCGGGGCGGCCGTTGGGGTTTACAAGGGAGGCAAGAGCAAGGTAGCCAAGGGAGCAATAGCTTCCCACACCGCTTCAGTGGCCGGAGACTACAAGGTATACAAGGGCTTGATATGGGAGTTTGGCGGAATTCCTCTTGAAGACTTCTCCGAGGTCTTGGCCTTCCTCTCCGCCTTACAGTACTCAAAACCAATAAATGGAAACAAGCTCTTGGTCGTTACGGATGCTGGGGGAATAGGAATAATGCTCTCAGACGCTTTGGGGGACCTCTTCAAGTTGCCCAAGCCCTTGGACCCTACGCTGGAGAAGTCCTTGCCGAGCTACGTTAAGCTAAACAACCCCATGGACGTTGCCGGGGACGCGGACGACGAGAGGTATAGGCTAGTGCTGGAGAGGCTAGCGCCTAAGTATGACTTGGTAATAGTGGCCGCCTTAATGGAGTCTCCCAGGACGAGCTTGTACTTGGCGGACATAGTTAAAGAAAGTGCAGAGAGGAGCGGGAAGCCTCACTTGCTCTTGTCCTTCGGAGGTAGGATGGCCGAGGACTTGGAGAGGAGGGCTAGGGAGCTGGGCTTGCCCTTCGCCCCTTCAGTGCAAGAGGCCATAGCCTTTGCGAGGCTCTCGTGGAAGTGGTTCAAGGCAAATAAAGCTCTCAAGGCTAGGGTCTCTTGCCGATGAAGAAACGACGGTATGCCGAAGGGTGAGGACCGTTTCCCTTCTTGAGGCTCAAAGCCTCTTGGCCCTTAAGCTAACCTTATAGGCCAAGTCCTTAGCCTTCTCCCTCAACCTTAACCTAGTGAAGCCGTATTCCGGTATGTCTTCCATGAAGTTAACTATTTCCGCCAGGTCGAAGCAGCTCTCTAGGTCGGATGAGAGAAGTTCTAACGCCTTCTCGAACTTCTCCTTGTCCTTCCTAAGCATGTCCCTCAACTCCTTCACGAACATTAAGTCCTCAGCCTTCCTCCTCCCAAGCTTCTGCTGTCCGAAAGACGTGTTAATTATTATCTCATCTCCTTCGAGCCTTGAGGTGGCGCTGTAGCCCTTCTCGTTCATATCCGTTACTAGTTTCAACGCCTCCGGCATGACGTCCACTTCCCCGCACACCCTCGGCCACCTCTTCCTGAGCTCCTCTGAAAGCTTAGCCAGCGCCCCGCTCTTCCCCATTAGCACTTGGGAAACTGTCTTAGCCAAGGCCCTGTGGAGCCAGCAAGGCCTTCCCCTCGAATAGGGATACTTCACGTATTCCTCGTAGGCCCTCCTCCTGACCTCATTATC
>WAOJ01000123.1 GCA_015521275.1 Desulfurococcales archaeon
AACCTTCATACCTTGACCGGGAGGTTCATATTGGAGGACCTTCGAGCGATGGCTTAGCCTCGAATATGAACCGATCGGTAAATTACATCAAGAGCATTGAAAAATTTAGTGTTGAATGAACACCTCGCTCGGAACGTCATGGAGCCTCAAAGATTCGGAAAGAGACCATCAAGATGCCCACAGACCTAATGGATGGTGTGAGCTCAGTCTAACGCGGGCGCCATATGGCAAAAACGTTCCATTACCAAAGCAAGATAATTTCGATACTAAAGACAATTAAAATAGAGAAAAGGCATAAGGCATTAGCCAAGAGATTCGGCTACTTACCTTATATGATAGCTCGATATGAAGAGATGTTGGGCGACCCCCTACCACTGCTAAAGGCCTTCGAGAAGGAGCCAAACGACGCAATAAGGTGCAACTTCCTTAAGACCAGCTGCTATGAATTAAAGAAGAGGCTCGAAGAGAGGGGCTTCGTCTTGGAACAAGTGCCTTGGTCCCCCCACGCCTTTGAAGTGTTGGAACAACCTTTCTCCATTTCCTCCACTCCCGAGCACTTGGACGGTTGGTTCTTCATTCAAGACAAAGCTTCGACTTTACCCCCTATAGTCCTAGACCCTAAGCCGTTTCAGAGGGTGGCGGACTTAGCATCAGCTCCCGGAGGGAAAGCTACTTACCTAGCCCATCTAATGGGGAACTCCGGAGAGCTCTACCTCTTTGAGAGGAGAAAGGATAGGGCCAAAGCATTAATGAGTAACTTGGAGAGAATGGAAGTGCTAAACGCTATACCTCTGATCGAAGACGCTTACAACGCTCCCAAATACGGACCCTTCGACAAGGCCTTGCTGGACGCCCCCTGCACTGGAGAAGGAGTAATAGCTAAGGACCCCACTCGCAAGACCTCTAGGAAGCCTAAGGATCTAGCCTTAATGCACAAGGTTCAAGTGGTACTGTTGAACAGAGCCTTGGACTCCTTGAAGAGGGGAGGAGAGCTGGTTTACAGCACTTGCTCCATAGCTCCGGAGGAAAACGAGATGGTGATAGATGCCGTCTTGAAGAGCAGGGAAGATGTCGAAGTTATGGAGAGCGGGGAGGCGGGGAGTCCGGGAATAGGTAAGTACTTTGACTTCGAATTCCCTTTCGCGACTAAGTGTAGGAGGCTTTGGCCTCACGTGCACGGCTCGGAGGGCTTTTTCGTTTGCAAGCTAAAAAGGCTCTAATCCAAGCCCAATATCTTCCTCAAGCTAACCCAGTACGGAGGGTAAGCTATTCCCTTCTCCGTTACTATTGCCGTTACCAACTCCGGAGGGGTTATGTCGAAGGCCGGGTTTAGGACCTCCACGTCCGGAACGGTCACGTAGACCTTTTGGTAAGGGTAAGGGCAAGTCCTAACCTCATCGGGCTTCCTCTGCTCTATCACCAGCTGATCCAAGGTAGTCTTGGGATCTATGGTTGAGGTCGGAGCGACGGTATAGAAGGGAACGTTGTGATACTTGGCCATTATGGCTATTTGGTAGGTGCCTATCTTGTTAGCGAAGTGACCGCTGAGCAAAATCCTATCCGCACCCAAGAAGACCTTATCTACCAAGCCCTTGCTCATTACATATCCTACCATGGTATCGCTTATGAGCTTTACTGGTATGCCGTCCCTCTTGAGTTCCCAAACCGTTAGCCTAGCCCCTTGGTCCACTGGCCTCGTTTCAGTGGCTATTACCTTTACCTCCTTGCCCTCCTCCCAAGCCGCCCTTATGACTCCCAAAGCCGTTCCGTAGCCGGCAGTAGCCAAGGAGCCTGTGTTGCAGTGCGTTAAGATGGTATCTCCGTGCTCCACCAGCTTTGCCCCTATCTTGCCCATTTTCATGTTCATCTCTATGTCTTCCCTCTGTATGGCCTTAGCCTCCTCAACGACAGCTTGCTTGACCTCTTCTGCATCTCCCTTCTCCCTCGCCACTTCCTCAGCCTTCTTCATTACTCTATCCAAGGCCCAGAAGAGGTTTACTGCTGTGGGCCTGGTCTTCGCCAAAACCTCCTTAGCTTCTCTAAGTTCCTTCATTAAGCCCTCCAAGTCCTTGCCGGGGTAGTGGAGGGCTGCTAGAGCCATTCCGAAGGCCGCTGCTACCCCAATGGCCGGGGCCCCCCTTATTTCCATATCCTTTATGGCTTGGGCCAGCCTCCTATAGTCTTTGGTCTTCCTCCATATCTCCTCCCAAGGTATGAACCTTGTGTCCAACCACTTGACCTCGTCCCCCACCAAGTCAACCGGCTTGAGTATCTCCAAGGAACATTCCCGAAGGCCCTTTGGGGAGGGGGCCTTAGTGCCTTTCCTTCAAGCTCTCATAGGTAACTAAGGCTAAAGCAGCCAATATCAGCAAGGCTCCGGTGCTTTCTAGAAGTCCTAGCCTCTCTCCCAAGGTGAAGTAGGCCAGTATGAGGGTTAACAGGGGCAAGGCATTTATGTATACTCCGGCCCTAGAAGCTCCAACTAGCTTAACCGAGTACAGCCAGAGGAAGTAAGCTAGGAAGCCGGGCACCAAGGAGACGTAAACTATTCCCAGATCAACTATAGGATCGAGCAAGGGCTTGAGGGAAAGGAAAGGGACTGCCAAGGCCCAGTTCAAGGGCTGAGCCATTATAGCCGCTGAGGTGAGCAAGTTCATTGGTCCCATATCCTTCATGACCCTTTTTGATGTAACCGTGTATATTGCCCAGTCCAAAGCTGCTAACGCTCCCAGCACCGCGCCCAACCAAGTGAGGCCCCTCAAACCTCCTAAGGTCAACAATATCTCTCCAATGAAGCCCAATACTATGGAGATGTTTAGTAGCAAGCTCAACCTTTCCTTCAAGTAGCTCTTGGCCAAAATAGCCGTGAATATGGGTATTAGGGCCATCGTGAGCCCTACTATAGACGCCTTCGAGACCATTAAGCCTGCGTAAATTAAAGCGCTAAACCCCGTTATTCCGGTTATTGCCGGAATCACCAGTTCCTTGCTTATCTTTATCTCGTCTCCCACTGCCTTGGAATAGGCATAAAGCAAGGCTCCGGCGACGCTCCACCTTATAGCGGTTAAGACCAAGGCGTGCAAGCCCCTGGATACTATTACTTTTGAGACGACGAAGTTCGTTGCCCATAAGAACTGCGGTATTAGTGGGATTAGCCCTTCTAACATTTCATCTCAACCGGGCCTCATTCGGTTGGGAAGGCTAATGTGCAAGCTTATGAACCATGAAGTATACCACCCTTGGGGCTGATATTGCGTGCTCTTAAAGCTGACTTACACGTTCACTCAACCCACAGCGACGGCCTAGACCCCGTGGAGCTCGTTTTGGAAAGCGCATTAGAAAAGGGCTTGGACGTCATTTCCATAACGGACCACAATACCTTTGCCGGGAGCAAGGCCGCTGCCAAGTACATAAAGGAAAAGGGCTTGGACTTGGTCCTCATATACGGGAACGAAGTGAGGGCCCACTACTTGGGAAAGCTCTTCGACGTCCTGATCCTCTGCCCAGAGTACCCGGGCGAGGACTGGCCCAGAGAGGCTCTAAGGCTCTACGACTGGGCTGAGAAGAGGAACTGCTTGTACATACCCGCTCACCCGTTTGACGAGAGGAGGTACGGCTGCGGCAAACTGCTATACGATATAGATAGCCATGCCATAGAGGTTTGGAACGCAAGAGCTCCGAAGCTCTTGAACGAGGAGGCTTTGAGAGTTGCTAAGGAGTTGGGCAAGCCCGGAGTGGCGAACAGCGACGCTCATGAAGCAAAACAAGTGGCCACGGCCTTCAGCGTAATAGAGGCTGAGCCGGAGGCGGAAGCCATCCTAGAAGCAATAGTGAAGGGAAGGGTAAAGATACACAAGGGAAACGTTAAGGCTACCGACTACGTTAGGTACGTCGGGAGGAAGCTGATAAGGAGGGCTGGGAGAGGTCTTTACAAGTAGGTAGCTATCGCGTTCATTCAAGACAATGTTGTCCTCTTGAGGGGCTTTCTTCAATATCCGCTTTTCATCTCCGTGTATTACGTAACTAGCCGCATGAGCGCATCTAGAAGCGAATTCAAGATCGGCATATGCGTCATCACCTTAATTATCAAGTCATGATATAGT
>WAOJ01000124.1 GCA_015521275.1 Desulfurococcales archaeon
CCCTAATACCGATAGGGAGGTTCTTCCAATACGTTGACTTCGTATGTAGGCTGGACCAGAAGGGGTTGGAAGAGTTGAGAAAGCTCAAGCTCAAGTGTCCGGACTACAGCTACTCGAGAGCCCTCTTCGTTTCCGATTCTCTCTCCCCTTCAGTACACTTCTTGCTAGAGGCGTTGGAGAGGGCTAAGGAGGTGGGCGGAGAGAGGGCGGAGGCCAACTGCAAGCTTAAGGTTCCAAAAAGCTTAGTTTATGCCTATCCCTTCTCCCAGCTGGAGTGTCCAGAAGAAATGCCCAAGGATTTGGAAGAGCTTTTGAAGGATTACATGTAGTGGGACTCCCTACCGCTTGAGGATGCTGACATCATCATTTGCCTCAAAGTTTCTAGCTCCTTCTCTATTTGTTCCGCCTTCTCTATCAGCTCCTTCGTGTCCAGCTCCAAGCCCACGAGCTTGCTGAACTCCTCCAAGCCTATCGCCGAAGCCCTCGGGTCTTGTCTCATGGACTCGCAGAAGGGGAGCAAAGCCAAAGCCGGGAGCCCCCATATCTCAGCAGCTTCCAGCAAGTGGGCCAAAGGACCTATAACCTTCAAGCCACCCTTCATGGGCTTCGCATTCGGCAAGGGCCCTTGGTAAGAGGAGGTCTTGACCCACCTGAGCCTCTCGCTGGGCTCTTCCCTATAAGAGTTGTCCAAGCCGCCGAAGGCGTAGAGGGCTTCCACGTTCCTCCTCTTGGCCCACTTGACCACGAACCTAGCGTAGGCGAAGCGGTCTAGGGGATGAGGTATCCAGCGGTTATGAAGTATTACCAAAGACTTGCCCTCCTCCCTCTTGAAGTAATATACTTCGAAGGGAAGCTCCAAGCCCCTTTCTTCCGAGTACGAAACTTGATCCGGCATGAGCCTAGTCACTATGTAGCCTATCTTTTCTGGTTTCAGCTTGTCAACCAAGAAGTCCACGGTTATATATCCTACAAGCCCAAAGCCCATGAAACCCGTGACCATCACGGTGTTTTCAAACTTTTGGGGAGTTTTTCCGAGGTCCACGTAGAAGGCCTTTTTGGTCATTCCACCTTGCCCCTAACCCTAACGGCCTCGCCAAAATTAAGGTTCAACATTTCCTCTCCGCTCATGACGGCCTTCCCGAACGCGATTAGTCTATCCTTGTATATCAAGACGTCAACTCCTCTCCTTATGTTGGGATCAGCATCTATCACGTGCTTGGCGAAGACGGTCTTCCCAAAGTCTTCGCTGACCCAAACCCTGGCGTGAGGTTTTGGCAAGCACTCGTCCAAGAATAGGGCTCCCTTTTTTGATAACGTAATGGAGAAGTCGTTCGGCCTTATGGTGAAGAGCCTCTCGCCGTTTAACAGCACGTACCTAGGCATTCCGGTCTTTGAGAACTTGACCTTTAAAGAGCTAACGTCGCACTGAGGCCTTATGCCATAGATATAGTGGAGCAAGTCCAAGATCCAATGGGGATGAGAGAACGACTGCCGCGCTGAGCGATGAGGAGAGCCGGCAACCACGACCCCTTCACCTACAGAACACTTGAGACAAGACCTCTATCAAGGCTATTGCAATTACCCCGCCCAAGACCCCGAAGAGCGGGGACAGTGCGGCCGGGATGATTTGAACCTTTATCACTATGTACAAAGCCAGGGTCATCATTAGGCTAGTAACGAAGGGCACCACGAAGGCCGCCACCAAGGTCCTACAGCTCATTCCTCTTGCCCCATTTGGAGTAGTGAGGAAGTTTATTTGGAACACACAGGTTCCAAGGCAGCGGCTATCAAGAACGAGAGCAATGCTAGGGCTATGGAGGCTCCGTAGGAGTAAGTGAGCCCGAAGCCTTGGAGGGGTACGACGATACAAGTGCTAGCCAAGTAGACCGCTAATGTGCTGGTCAGAAACGTTATGAAGCCCCACAAGTATGAGCAGTCCACGCCTCCGACCCCCTTAGAACAGCGAGATCTCGCTCAAAATCTTGTTGGCCTCCTCCAAGTCCTTGTGACTGTCTATGCTCTTCCAGAAGGCGTCGGGGAACTTCACCGCCCCAAGCTTGCCCTCCTTAGCGAGCTCCGGGAAGGCCGTCTTCTCTATGTCGCCAGAGGTGGGCAAGTATTCGAATATTTCGGGCCTCATGCAATATATCCCAGCATTTATCCAGTAATCCTTCAGCTTCGGCTTTTCTTTGAACTCAACCACTTTACCATTATCGGTTATCACTATTCCATAAGGAGAGGGCAAGGGCACCAAAGCCATTACCGCAACCAAGTCATCAGTCAAGGC
>WAOJ01000125.1 GCA_015521275.1 Desulfurococcales archaeon
CAGTAAGAAGAAGGGCATTACTAGACACTACGTAATGCTAGCTGTGAACGTAAAGAAATACGATGAGCTTGCGAGGACCGACTTGGAGAGGCTGGTCAGCGAGGTCACGGGCGTAAGCGTTAAGTTTGAGGAGCTGAAGTCCGAGTCCTTAGGGAGGCTTTTTGAAAAAGAGCTGGGGCCCGAGAGGGTTGACGATGCCTTTGTAAAGATCATAAAGGCTTTGAAGGAATACGGAATAGAGGCGAAGGCGTCTTACGTCGATAAGAAGCCTTTGAAGGCATTGTTGGAAGGGCACGGAGACGAGTTCGAGCTTAGGGATAAGTTCGTCTCGTTCTTGGACTCTTTGATCCAGAAGCAAGCCTTCGAAGAACTCTTGAGAATTTTGGGATCCGAGTACAAGATCCTAATCGTTGATGATAAGTTCTTTAAGACCAAGAAACCGCCGAAGAGGATTCGTAACGCTGAGTGGGCCATAGCTGACTCCTCAGCCTCCCCCGGCCTTCAACTGGCCGACCTCTTGGCCGGGTGCGTTAGGAGGGCCCTCTTGCACGGGGGCGAGCTTATGGAGGTTGTGAGGGATATTGTGGAGTTGGTGGCGGCTACCCGGGCGCTTAGGGGTTGGCAGCCACCCGGGCGCCGGGGCTCCAGTAACGTTTAACGCTCTTCACCTTTAAAGCTTGAGCGGGCTCAGACCACGAAGGGCCCTTTACGCATGCTTCAGCTCTCCAAAAACCTCAGCTCATTAATTCCCCGGAGGAGGCTTAGTCCCGGAGACGATTATGCCAGCCAACATACCCCTCAAGAAGGTCGGTAAGTATGAATGGATGATAGAGAAAGGAGTGAAGCCGTGCATGAAGGTCCCAGCGATAATATTTGCTGATGAATACTTGCTTGAAAAGATGAAGAGCGATAGGACCTTAGATCAAGCTTCCAACGTAGCCTGCTTGCCCGGAATACAGAGGGCCTCCTACGTAATGCCCGACGGCCACCAAGGTTACGGCTTCCCGATAGGAGGGGTAGCTGCAACGGACCCGGAGGAGGGAGGAGTAATATCTCCCGGAGGAGTGGGCTACGACATAAACTGCGGAGTTAGGGTCTTAAGAACTAACTTGGACGAGAAGGACGTTAGGCCAAAGCTGAAGGAGCTGGTGAACGAGATATTTAGGAACGTGCCCTCCGGCCTTGGAAGTACCGGAAAGGTTAGGCTCAGCATAAGCGAGCTGGACAGAGTTCTAGAGGAAGGAGTTTACTGGGCGGTTGAGAAGGGCTACGGCTGGAGCGAGGACCCGGAGCACATAGAGGAGCACGGCAGGATGAAGAGTGCTGACGCCAGTAAGGTGAGCACTAGGGCGAAGCAGAGGGGAGCGCCACAGCTGGGAACCTTGGGCAGCGGCAACCACTTCCTAGAGGTCCAAGTGGTAGATAAGATCTATGATCCTGAGAAGGCGAAGGTAATGGGAATAACTCACGAAGGACAAGTGCTCGTAATGATCCACACTGGCTCCAGAGGCTTGGGCCACCAAGTTGCCAGCGACTACTTGATAAGGATGGAGAGGGCTATGAGGAAGTACGGAATAAAGGTCCCGGACAGAGAGCTAGCTTCAGTGCCTTGGAACACTCCGGAGGCTCAAGACTACTTCAAGGCGATGAGCGCAGCCGCTAACTACGCTTGGACCAATAGGCAGCTAATAACCCACTGGACCAGGGAGAGCTTCAAGAACGTGTTCAAGATGGACCCAGAGGACATGGACATGCACATTATCTATGACGTTGCCCACAACATAGCGAAGATAGAGGAGCACGACGTAGACGGGAAGAGGAAGAAGCTCATAGTCCACAGAAAGGGAGCCACCAGAGCCTTCCCGCCCGGGCATCCGGAAATACCTCAAGACTACCAGAGCATAGGCCAACCGGTCCTAATACCGGGCTCCATGGGAACCGCCAGCTACATCTTGGTCGGGGTTCCCACCGGAGCCAGGGCTTGGTACAGCACTTGTCACGGAGCCGGGAGGTGGCTGAGCAGAGCCGCTGCCATAAGGACCTACAGGCCCAGCCAAGTGGTCCAACAGCTAGCTCAACAAGGAATAGTGCTCAAGGCCGCTCAAGCTAGAGTAATAGCTGAGGAGGCTCCCGGAGCGTACAAGGACGTAGACAGAGTAGTGAAGGTCGTCCACGAGGTGGGCATAAGCAAGCTTGTGGCCAGGATGAGGCCAATAGGAGTGGTTAAGGGCTAAAGCGCTTTCTTCATCTTTATCTAAGCTTCCATCTCCACCTATTCAGGGTTAAAGGTATGAAGTGCTTGTACTGCTGTTTGCTATCGGCCCTTCCGGCAGTGGAGGTAAGGGGTTCTATACCTTGTTTAGCCGCCTTCAAGTGCAGCCCTTCGTACATAATCTTGAGCTACTTAATAGCTACAGTCGTGGGTATATTGGTATACGTCTTTATCGAGGAGATATTAAAGGTTGCGGAGAAGTTCTTCGAGAAGTTCTGGAAAGGCGGGGCGAAGGTTTTGGAGAAAATAATGGAGAGAACCCGGAAAGGGGCGAGCGAGAAAGTTAGGAAGTACGGGACCTTGGGCTTGGCGCTGTTCGTAGCAATACCCTTGCCCGGGACTGGGGTCTGGAGCGGGGCCTTGGCCGCTTACCTCTTAGGCTTGGACTTGAAGGACACAGTGATAGCTCTCAGCGTCGGAAATGCTGTAGCCACAGCAATAATGAGCTTGAGCTACCTCATTCACTAAATATGTTTTCTAATATCTTCCCGGCTATCCTGACCACGTCTATGGTTGTTATTACTGCGTAAGGTTCGTCCTTCTCGTTCAGAACCACGAGCTCCTCCTCTTGGTACTTGTTGAAGAGGAGTATTGCG
>WAOJ01000126.1 GCA_015521275.1 Desulfurococcales archaeon
GGCTATCTTGGCGTTCTCCACCCTCTTGGGCATGTTCGGGTGGACAACCTCCTTGTCGAGGATTACGCCCTTGATTAGCTTGCTGTCCTTTAGGCTTCCACCGTGCTTCTTCACTATCTGCACGTAGTCCAAGTCAACGTACCACTTGTCGCCCCTCTTCTCCTTAATGGTGTTGACAGCCTCTACCGCCATTTCGGCGAATAGGTCCTTGGCCTCTTGTACGCCCTTGCTGGCCAAGCTGGTCAAGGCTATCTTCTTGAGCTTCTCCTTGTCTTCTGGGTCGATGGGCTCGGCTATCTCATATATCTTCTCTAGAGCCTTCTCGAGGGCCCTCTTGTAGCCTTGGATTATTATGGTCGGGTGGACATCCTTGTTGAGGAGATCTTCGGCTTGCTTGATTAGCTCGCCAGCAAATATGACGGCCCTCTTGGTTCCATCGCCTACCTCCTCATCTTGACCCTTGGCTATCTGAACCAGTAGCTTAGCGGCGGGGTGCTGCAAGTCCATCTTGTCGAGTATGGTAGCGCCGTCGTTGGTTATGGTTATGTCACCCAAGCTGTCAACCAACATCTTGTCCATTCCCTTGGGTCCGAAGGTAGTCCTCAGTACCTCGGCCACTGCCCTTACCGCCATCATGTTGCTCCTCAGCGCTTCCCTGCCGTAGGTCCTAGTAGCGCCCTCCTTTAGGATCAGTACCGGGACACCCATGCTCTCGATAGGCCTGGCGGCCATCTCAACTCACCGTGAAACATCCCGGAACGCTTCTATATAAGTTTAACGCTAAGCATTAATAGGACCATTAGTCCATGAAGCTTCAGACTCTGAGGAAAATGGACAAGGAAGTGAGTTATTGCTGAGGCTTCAGCACTGTAAGCTTACGGGCTTTCTCCCTCATAATATCTAGCGCTCTCTCCGGACCCAAGGTTTCTATCAGTACTTCCCAAGAAGTAGGAAGAGGTACCGGAAGCGATCGATCCTTTAATGCTTTTACCACATCCTTCACTTCTCGTACCTTTCCGTCCTCCAATACATATACCTTAGAAGCTAAGGGTAACCAATCAACCTCGTGTGTAGTAACCAAAGCCCCCCTTTCCGCTATTAGACTCATGACCTTTCCATAGGATACCTTATCCAAGTTAGACGTAGGCTCGTCTACTAGCAAGTACTTAGGCTCATAAACTAGGACAGAAGCTAGGGCTACGAGCTTCTTCTGGCCGTAGCTTAGCTTAAACGGGTTCTTGTATAACAAATTCTCAATACCTAGCTTAGACGCTACAGCTTTGACCTTACTCTCTACCTCGTGGTCACTGAAGCCCAACGCCCTTAGTGAGTACGCTATCTCGTCGAACACCGTTACGTTAAAGAACTGATCCTCAGGATCTTGAAAGACTATTCCTACCTTCTTCCTATCTTCTTCACGGAAAGGTTCCCCATCTAAGGTAATCCTTCCCTTCTCTAATGGTAGGAGGTTCGCTAAAGCATAGAGTAAGGTGCTCTTGCCGGAGCCCATCGGTCCTAACAGGATTGCGAGTTCTCCCTCGCTCAAGCAGATGCTAGCTCCCTTGAGCACGTACTCATCGTATTTAAACCAAGCGTCCTCCAAGCACAACGCCAAGGACGCTCACCCCCAAGGCTATTACAGATATTATAGTTGGGAAGGTGTATCTCTTGGAAGTTATAAATGCCAAGCCCCTAGCTTTTAATGCCATGGATGCTCTATGGGACTTAATCATCCCCTTTACCAAAAGGCTACCTATTGCCGTAGCCAAGAGCTCCCATAACTTCCTATAGCTTAAATCAAACCCTCTCGCTTTCCTAGCAATCACTAAGGTATTCAAATCATGAAGGAAGGAGTACAATTGGGAAGGTAAAGACCTCAAGGCCAACGCTATTTCAGTCGGCAAGCCAACGTCCTTTAATGCTACTACTAAGCCATCCCAGCCAACGAGAGAAGCTAAATACAAGCCCAAGGCGGTTGAAGAGAACACCCTGAAGTTAAAGTTGACGAACTTGTACGAATTGAGTACGAGTATTGGCAGACTTACAACCGCTGAGAAGGCTGCCGTTACTGCTAAAGGCTTTCTGAGCCTTCTATCCTTTAGGACAAATACAGAGATCGGTGAGACAAGAATAGCAGAGAAGAAGTAGTTGGCGGTCAGAGCTGTAGAGGCGAGCAGTGAAGCTAGGTAGAGCCAAGGGTATTTGGGCGGTCTTGACTTATAGTTAAGTGCGAGGGCTGCTTCGCCTAGCTCCTCATTAAGAGGCTTTAAAACCCTATCAAAAAGGTTCATTCCTTAGCACCTCCAAAGACGAGCTTTCCGAGTACGTAGACTACCGTAACACCTATGACGCCAGATATTATGTAGCCGATGGTGTCTGGCAAGCCTGGAACGGTGTAGTTATAGAACGGCGTCCAGTTGATCTTGTCTGATATGTCTTTCAAGTGTAACATCTCTGCGGCGACATCCAGCGGCTCATGGTATCCTACCATGTTTGCCAATATTATTCCGAAGAGCGGACTTATTATTATCATGAAGGCGATTGCATACCACGCCTTCCTCATGCTACCACCCACTTACCCTTCTTTACTAGGTAGTACACGACTGAAGCCGTTATGATACCCTCTATTATGCCCAAAAGCAAGTGCCAAGTGAACATTACTGGCAGCGTTATTTCTATCCCGTAGGGGAAGGCTGGACTTAAGCCTATCTCTATTCCAGCAGTCGCTCCAGCTATCGCTATTCCTAACCAACCGCCCAAGAAGGCGCCCAGCACTATTCCTTTTTCTCCCGGAACCACTTTCCTAACTGCTTTGTATACCAAGTAGCCGACCCACACGTCTATTATTCCCATATTGAGTATGTTTGCACCCAGAGCCGTTATGCCGCCGTCGTGGAAGACGAAGCACTGGGTACCTACTACCAGTGCGAGTATCCAGCTGGCTATCCAAGGACCGAATAGTATGGCCGCTAAAGCTCCCCCTACCATGTGGAGGGAAGTGCCCCCTGGAATGGGCCAGTTTAGCATCATCGCTGCGAAAATCGCTGCTGCCAACGTGGTCGCTGCGGCCGCTTTTTCTGGAGTTAACTGAGCCCTCGCCTTCTTCCACGCTATAGCTAGATAAATTATAGTTACAATATATGTGCCTATTATCCAAGGCAAGCTCAAATAGCCGTCGGGTATGTGCACACTTTCACCAATATTGTGCACAGATAGTTCGCCTTTATTTCTTTTTCCACTTCTGATCCAATCTCTTAGCCGTAATTATGAATTCTTCTCTGGCCTTCTCGGCATAAGGATTCAATGTTTGTATTTCATTTATTACGTTGCTTAATTCCCTTATCCTTCTAACTGTCTTTAATGTGTTCTTGAACGACCTAGTCATGAATTTAGCGTAGTCTACACCTAGTTCTTTCGAGAGCTTTTGCGCAGCCTCATCCAAAGCTGTCAAAGCAAAGTGGTGCAAGACTTGGGTTACGGCCATAGCCTTGTCATGCTCTTCAGGTGTCGAAGTTATTATTTCAAATCCCATAGAGGCCAATATGTTTTCTACCAATCTGGGCCAGTAGTCGTAACTTTTCACCGGTATCACAACTATGCTTTCACCCAAGGGCTCTACTTCTGGGCCGAAGAGCGGGTGAAGGCTGATATACTCTATATATTCCGGAAGGACTTTCAACACTTCTTCTATCAAATCTTTCTTCACAGAGGATATATCGCTTATTAAGGCACCAGACCTCATGAGTGGTGCTAATTCCTTGACCAGCTTGGGCACTACATTGGGGGGCACAGCTAATATTAACCACTCGACCTTCTTGGCGACCTCTTCTGGTTCGCCCCACTCTACCTTGTACCTCTGTGCAAGTGCCTTCGCCTTCTCCAAGTTCCTTCCGGTCACGACCACCCTATGCCCAGCCCTACTGAAGACCTTGACCAGCTGTTCTGCCATACCTCCGTAGCCATAGATGCCCACGTAAACCCTTTCCGGAGAGTAGAGCTGCACCTTCTTCGATTCGTCCAGTATTAAGTCAAAGAGCTTCTCAGTGAACTCCTTAGG
>WAOJ01000127.1 GCA_015521275.1 Desulfurococcales archaeon
CTTCATGGCTGAGACGACTACAACCACTTTCGAGTTCTCCTTCAGTTCCTTCACTACCTTAGCGGCCCTCCTATAGCCTTCGGCGTCTCTGAGTACAGAACCGCCGAACTTGGCCACTAACCTCACTTAATGCCCTTCGGGCCTCGCTTAGAGGTACTAAAAAAGGTCTTCAGCCCATGGTAACGTTACCGGTGAACAAGCCTTGGAGCCCCTTCTGGAGGGTATCCAAGGTTGCAGCTATCTTACAGACCAAGTAAACCCAAGCCAAGGTGGCTATGGCGGAGAGAACGAGGATCCCTATCTCAAAGGTTGTAAGCGCCTTCCACCTCTTCACGCTCCCACCGTTGAGTTGGACGGGCTGAGCACTAAATAACGGAAGCGTGAGCCCATTAACACGGCCCCCTGGGGTCCTAGGAGGCCGCCGTCGGCGGACGATGGAGGGCCCCGGCACCCCTAGGCGTTAAATCCCTCCTCGCGAAGCTTCTCGGGGCCTTAGGTCTTGTACGTCGGTAGAGCCCTAGAGCTTCTCAGGAAGGCGAACGCCGAGGTGGGCGATAGGGTTAGGGTAGTGAGGGACGACGGACTGGTCTTGGAAGGAATACTCATGCCCAGGCCTAGGGGAGGAGAGACCATAGTTATCAAGCTTAGGAACGGCTATAACGTGGGAATAAAGATAGATAGAATAGTAAAGATAGAAGTGCTGGAAAAGGCTAAGAAGGTCGAGAGGAAGGTCCCGCCCCCACCGTCCAGAAGGCCCGAATACCCGTTGGTCAAGATAATAGGCACTGGAGGCACCATAGCTTCAAGGGTTGATTACGAGACCGGGGCCGTTAAGCCAGCTATGAGCGCCGGAGAGCTGGTCGAAGAGATACCGGAGCTATTGGACTACGCCGACATAGAGGCGGAACAACTTTTGGACATACTTTCGGAAAACATGATGCCTTCGTACTGGGAAAAGATAGCCATAGCGGTTCACAAGGAGCTCTTGAGGGACGAAGTGAGTGGAGTTGTGGTGGCCCACGGAACGGATACTATGGCTTATACAGCTTCTGCTATAGCCTTTGCAATACAAGACATGAACAAACCGGTTGTGTTTACTGGAGCCCAGAGGAGTTCCGACAGGCCCTCTAGCGATGCTGCCTTCAACTTGATAGCGTCCGTCATAACGGCCACGAAGGCTCCCTTTGCGGAGTCAGTGGTGGTCATGCACGGCGAAACGGGAGATACCTTCGCTGCTGTTCATAGGGGAACAAGGGTTAGGAAGTTTCACTCGACCAGGAGGGACGCGTTCCAAACCATATGTGGTAAGCCCTTGGCCTTCGTTTGGCCTTGGGTTGGCGAGATGAAGGTAATAGCAGAGGAGTATTTCCCCAAGGGCGACTGGGAACCAAAGCTCAAGCCCAAGTTCGAGCCCAAGGTGTTACAGCTGAGGGCCTATCCCGGCATGGAGCCCGACTTATTGCTTCTAGCTAAAGAGAAAGGCTACAAGGGCATTATAATAGAGGGTACTGGAATGGGGCACGTGCCGGAGAGGGTAATACCGGCCATCAAGGAGCTGACGGACTCCGGAATATTCGTTGGTATTACTACCCAGTGCATACACGGCACAGTAAACTTGAACGTTTACGCGACTGGGAGGAAGATGCTGGACGCCGGGGCAGTTCCTTTGGGTGATATGCTAACTGAGACGGCCACGGTCAAACTCATGTGGGCCTTGGGCAATTACGAAGACATTGACAAGGTAAAGGAGATAATGTTGAAACCGTTGGCCTACGAGTTCAGTAACAGAAGGCTGTTGAATTACTATAGGCTCTCTCTCAATGCTTGACGACCAACTCCTTCGCCTTCAAGCTAACCAAGAAGCTCAACGGAGCTATGAGAGGGTCGTAGGGCAAGGAGACCAGCTTTCCCTTTCCGAAAGCGAACCTCCTCGCCCAAGCTTCCTCAGCGCTCGTGGTTAATACTAATGACTTAACGCCTTTGGGTAAGTGCTGGACGTGGACAGCCGGAACCCTTAGGATTTCCCCCAAGGTTAAGGCGGCCAGTTCCATAGATTCCGTATAGCCTATTGCCTCAACCCCCTCTGGAACTTCGAAGCTGACGCAGCAGAGGTCCTTCAAGTCTTCCCACAGCCTCTCCGCCCTAGGTCCCTTAGCTTCTTTCAAAGCTTCCTCAAGAGCGTACTTAGCGGCCTCTATAGCAGCATCTACTCCTTCTTGAGGAAGCTCATAGGCGTCGTAAACCTCTAGCTTGGCTCTCAACTGTTCGGGAAGGCCCTCCAGAGGAGGTCTCACCAAGAGCACTTCGAATCCCGTAAGTTTGAACGCTTCTGTCAACCTCAAGGTATCGCTTGGGTCTCCCATGGCAAAGATGATAGCTTTACCCTCCGCGTCGATGTATGGTAAGAAGTGATGAGAAGCTCTCTCCGGACTCAAGACTAAGGCTTGTTCTCCCTTAAGCTCGGCCAGCGCGTTTGCCATTAACTTAGCGGCCCCAGAACCCTTGCCAGTATATGAGATGAGCCTCATTTCCTTACCCTCCTCTTGGCCAACTCTAAAGCTTTTTTCTTAGTCTCTTCAATCCTCTCTTTTTCGTTGTACCTCATGTTGGGGAACCATATGGGTCTTTCACACAAGCCCTTATCCCTGTAGGGGCATATGGCACAGAATTGGGGACTAACGTATATTATCTTTTCTCTTTCGTCGACGGAGCCCAGTACCTCCTCTTCTATTAACCTACACCTCTCTCCCACTTGGCTTTGGTTATCCACTGGCCTAACCCAATAAATGACCAAGCTTCCACCAAGCTGGAGCTTAGGGGTCTGAGGGTGCATAAAGTTGAACTCCTCGAAACGTTGCTCC
>WAOJ01000128.1 GCA_015521275.1 Desulfurococcales archaeon
CTCAGCACCACGACTTCCTCCGGCCTCCTCGCCTTCAAGGCCAAGACCAAGAGCAAGGCCTCTATCTGCTTGGGTCCCCTGTCTACGTAATCTCCCAAGAAGACGAGCTTGTAGTGGTTTAGGACATCTTCCAAGCCCAACTTTTCCCAGAGGGAATAAACGGTAGCTATGTCGCCGTGGAGGTCTCCGTGGAATATGACAGTCCCAGAAGGATCCAACTCTTCCACCTTTCCCTTGAATAACTTCTTACCCTCTTCGAACAACTCCCCTATTTCTTCGCAGCTTAAGGTTGACACGTAGTTTTCCAACTCTTCTCGGCTTGAGACGGGCACCTCTTCCAGCACTGCGCTCCCCAGCATTAAAGACTTCGCTTAATATTGAATTCCAAGCTAGTAGTCAGCGGGAAAGGGCTTTGCCGAGCCCCGAGAGCCTCCCTACCCTAGACGACGTTGATGTCAAGGGCAAAAAGGTCCTACTGAGGGTTGACTTCAATAGCCCCGTAAAGAACGAGGAGCTCTTAGATGACAGCAGGATAAAGGCTCACGTTCCAACAATAAAGGAGTTGTTGGAGAAGGGCGCGGCAGTAGTAGTAATATCTCACCAAGGCAGGCCCGGCGAGGACGACTTCGTAACTCTAGAGCCTCATGCGAAGAAGCTTTCGGACGCGTTGGGCCAAGTGGTCCACTTCGTTGACGACGTAATGGGCCCGGAGGCGAGGAGGAGGATAAAGGCCTTGAAGCCCGGAGAAGTTCTCCTACTAGACAACGTTAGGTTCTTAGCTGAAGAGAACATAAATGCCCCTCCGGAGGTTCAAGCGAAAACGTACTTGGTGAGGAGGCTTGCAAAGCTCTTCGACTTGTACGTGAACGACGCCTTCGCCACGGCCCACAGATCTCAGCCCAGCGTGGTGGGCTTCCCGATGGTGTTGCCATCAGTAATGGGAAGGGTCATGGAGAGGGAAGTGAAGGCGCTGAGCAAGGTTTTTAATCCTAATGTGGGACCCAAGGTCTTCGTGCTGGGTGGCGGTAAGGTACCAGATACCTTGGACATAATTGAGAACATAGTTAAAAACAACGTGGCCGACAGGATACTCACTACCGGTTTGGTCGCGGAAGTCTTCCTAGTGGCAAAAGGAATAGATATAGGAGAGAAGAATATGGCCATACTAGAGAAGAAGGGACTGTTGGGCTTAATACCTAAAGCTAGGAAGCTCTTGCTCTCCGGCGCGCCGATAGACACTCCGGTGGACTTCGTGACTGTCGATGAGAACGACAACGTAATGGTAGAGCCTATAGGGAACATAAAAGGTCTCATAAGGGATATAGGCCCAGTAACTATCAAGTCTTATGGAGAACTCATGAAGAACGCGAAGATAATAGTTATGAGGGGACCTGCGGGCGTTATGGAAGACCCCAGGTTTAGGAAGGGGACTAGGGAGTTGGTCAGAATAGCCTTGGAGAGCGATGCCTTCACCATATTCGGCGGGGGACACTTGAGCGCAATAATTGAGGAAATGGGCATGAGAGACAAGGCTGGTCATGTGAGAACTGGTGGAGGGGCCCTTCTAGCCTTCTTGTCCGGCAAAGAACTCCCTGCCTTGAGGGCTTTAGCTATATCTAACGAGAAGTTCAAGATAAAGACTACATAGCTCACAATTTTTATATAGTGTTGTGCCAGACCCTAGGGTAGTTCAAGTTGCGCAGAGCCCGGAGGAGGCTCTATAGGCCTAGGAGGGGTAGGGTCTTAGACTTCTTGCCCGGCGGGAACCCCTTGGACAAGCATCCAGAGCACAAGAGCAAGCCATTCATACAAGCGTTGGACGAAGATAGGTTCAAGCTCTTGGAGTACAACGCCAAGTTCGGGAGCTCCTTCAGCATAGGTGAGAAGGTAGTATTCATGCCCTTGGACCAGAGACTCTTGAATAAGTATTACCTAATAGGTTACGAGGACTTGACCAAGGTGGCTCAAGACTCCTTGCTAGACGTACTAATACAGCTCATAAACGAGATGGAAAAGTTGTTCGTCCAGTTCTTCAACATAGCCGAGCCAATAACTCTGAGGCTTCACGCAATAGAACTCTTGCCGGGGATAGGGAAGAGGCATTTACAGCAGATATTGCAAGCTAGGAAGCAGAAGCCCTTCGAGAGCTTCGAGGACTTAGAAAAGAGGGGAGGCTTGAAGAGTCCCCAGAGGATCATAGCTGAGAGAATAATAAAGGAGATACAAGGTGGAGAGAAGTACTACTTATTCGCTGAGCCTCCTCCGGGCTCCAGGGGCCTTTTCCTAAACTACATGGCGAGGCTGAGGGCCCTTGTTGGGTTGGACCAAGGCAACCCTGGCGAGCCTGGGAGTGAGGCCCAGTAGGAGGCTAGGCCAGAACTTCACAGTAGACCCTAGAATACCCTCGTTCTTCTCTTCCCAAGTGCCCCAAGGATCTGAGGTCCTAGAGATAGGGGCGGGCTTGGGCGTTGTAACGGAGAAGGTTGCTCCAAAGGCAAAGTTATTGATAGCCTTGGAAAAAGACAAGAGACTCTACGAATTCTTAAAGGAGAGGTTTAAAGGTTACGAGAACGTTAAAGTGGTCTTGGGGGACGCCCTAGAATACCCGTTGGAGAAGGAAGTGATAATGGGCTCTTTGCCCTACAGCATAAGCGGTCCATTCTTAGCTAGGACCTTTACGGAGGGGAATTGGAAGAAGGCCGTCTTCTTGCTCCAGAAAGAGGTTGCCCAGAGACTCGTCGCAAAGCCCGGGAGCAAGGATTATGGAAGGCTAACAGTTATGGTAAAGCTATGTTGTGACGTTGAGCTGGGCCCCACTTGGGGTCCAAAGTCCTTCTGGCCCCCTCCGGAGGTCTTCAGCCAACACGTAATCCTTTACAAGAGGAGGAACTTGCCCAAGGAGTTCTCTAGCTTCTTGGCTTGTGTGTTCTCCCAGAGGAATAAGAAGGCCAAGAAGGTTTTGGAGAGGTGCGGTAAGAAATGGGAAGGAGAAGAAAGGGTGAGGGAGCTGAGCCCAGAGACCCTCTGGGAGATATTCTCACGTGCTTAGACGAGCCTTGTATGTGTTGGGGCTCCGGGATATATGAGCCGGCTGAGGACACTTGGCTAGCTTGGAAGCTCTTGGAGGAGCTGCCTAGGGTAGGAGGCTTAGGCGTTGATGTGGGTACGGGTTCTTGTGTCCTAGCGAATGTCTTAGCAAAGAAGGTCGACCTAGTAATAGGTATAGACATTAACAAAATGGCTACCAAGGCTTGTAGAAGGTGTAAGGTAGAAGCCTTGCTTTGTGACTCCATGACCTGTCTTAGGCGAGGGGCGAACGTTGCGGTAGCAAATCTTCCATATCTGCCTTGTGAAGACGACGAGGCGGTTTGCTGGAAGTGGGGCTTGAGGGTTCTAAAGGGCATTAAGGTCGTGAAAGGAGGTTACCTAGTCTTAGTCTGGTCTTCCTTAACCCCCCAAAACCCGTTGGAACTCTTGGACGGTTTTGAGACGCTCAAAGTGGTTAGGGAGAGCTATGGCTTGGAGGACTTGATCGGCGCTGTGTTGATAAAAAGAGAGCGAGGTAGGACTTAAGGGGCAAAGGCTTTGGAGGGGAAAGCTTACGTAATAACCGACAGTGACACCTCAGCCCTCTTCAAGCTAATAGGTTTCCACGTGATAGAGGTAAAGGGACCAGACGAAGCTATATCGAAGATAAAGGAACTGATTAGGGACCCGGAAGCTGCTGTGATCTTGGTGAGCAACGACGTGGTGGCGGGGAAGGAGGAAGAAGTAAGGGACATGAGCGCCACAATATCCAAGCCGGTGATAACGCTCATACCCGGCATGAAGCACAAGCCTCCAAAACTGGACCCGAACAAGGTGCTCCTCAAGGCCCTCGGCTTCGGGTGAGGCAAATAAGAAGGCCCGCTCTCTTAATAGCGGAGGTGTAAGGGCTTGCCCGAGAGGGTAAAGGTAGTCGGCGACGTCAAGAACTTGAGTTCGAGGATGATGGACGACGCTTCTAAGAAGATAAATGAGGCCGTTAACGAGGCCCTAAAGGAAGCCGAGAAGCTCTTGACGGAAAAGAGGGAAGAGTTGCTAGAGAGGGTTGAAGTGGACGTTGACAAGATCTTGGACGAGGCCGAGGCCTTACTGAACTCCGAGAAGGCAGCCCTCGAAATGGAGAAGAAGAGGAGGATAGAGCAAGAGAAGAAGAGGTTCTTGGACGAGGTTAG
This sequence comes from Desulfurococcales archaeon, assembly GCA_015521275.1. Classification (GTDB taxonomy): domain Archaea; phylum Thermoproteota; class Thermoprotei_A; order Sulfolobales; family Ignicoccaceae; genus Ignicoccus. Next base: position 4,218 of record WAOJ01000128.1, read on the forward strand.
GGAACTAGCTTGGCGCAAGGTTCTGGAAGAGGCCGAGAAACAAAGCGAGAGGTATAAGAAGTTCATGGAGAAGGCATTAACCTCTATGAGTAAGGAGGCGGGTGAGGACGAGGTAATAGTTTACGTCAGAGGCAAAGACGTAGAACTCGCAAAGTCTATAATTGAAAGTAAGAATTTGAAGAACTTGGTCGAGGTAAGGGACATAAAGGAAATAGGTAAGGAGATAAAGGGAGGAGCCCTAGGGAAGTCTAAGGCCGGGAACGTCTGGTACAACTATACCTTGGAGAAGGCCTTCGAGGAAGTCCTCCCTGAGGCCTACACGAAGATCTTGGCCCTCTTGGCCTAAAACTTACCAAGGCTCTTTTTCGGGTATTATGACGTCTATCCCTAAGGGCTCCACGAGCTCCTTGAACCTTATAGCGTCATCAATGCTCCCCACTATGGTTCCCCAGTGCATGGGGATAGCCACCTTTACTCCTTGAATGAGCTTGACAGCTTCGGCAGCCTCTTCAGCGGTCATCACGTAAACCCCGGAAACGGGAAGCATTGCTACATCTGCCTTAACCGCCTCCATTTCCGGTATTAGGTCCGTGTCGCCGGCGTGGTAGAAGGCGATGTCCCCTATTTCCAGCACGTATCCGACCCTGCCATCCTCTTTAGGGTGAAAGACCACGCCGGGAGCCTTGAACTTGTTAACGTTGTATGCCGGGACAGTGTAAAACTTGATTGGTCCTACCTCGCCCTCCACGAAAGGCTTCACGAATACCTTCTCATTATCGAAGGGAGCCAAGCACTCGGCGGCTATCTCCGGGGCAACTATTATCGTGTCTGGGCCTATTACTTTAGCTATGTCCTCGGGAGAGCAGTGATCGAAGTGTTCGTGAGTTATGAAGAGTACGTCCGCTACGTCGTCACTAGCCTTAATGACACGATAAGGATCTATTGCGAAG
>WAOJ01000129.1 GCA_015521275.1 Desulfurococcales archaeon
GTTCAGCGGAGTGCTCGCTCACCGCTTTTACCACCACACCACATTTGTAGAATTTAATACTAAAGGTTTGGCGTTGACATAGACCAATTGTTCCACCCTCACGCCCCCCTCTCCGGGGAAATACACCCCTGGTTCAACCGTTACGACTGCCCCCATGGGCACTGGTAAGTCGTACGAGGGGGCCAAGTAAGGAGGCTCGTGGATATCTATTCCCACACCGTGCCCGAGGCCGTGCACGAAGGCGTCGCCGAAGCCGTATTCCTTTATTACCTCTCTGGCCACTCCGTCAACCTCTGAACCCTTCACCCCTGGCTTCAAGACTTTGAGGGCCGCGTTTATTGCTTCCAACACTGCATCCATCCATTCGACATAAGGTCTCTTGTCGGGCACGTAGGTCCTAGTTATGTCGCTGTTGTAAGGGCCACACTTCGCGCCGAAGTCAAAGAGGGCTATTTTCCCTTTATCGAATACATTCTTGCCCGGGACCGCGTGAGGCTTCGAAGAGTTCTTTCCAAAGGCAACTATGGTAGGGAAGGCAAACCACGTCGCCCCCATCTCTCTCATCTTATATTCCAAGAGCCCCGCAGCCTCGAGTTCGCTCATTCCTTCCTTCAACTCGTTCCAAGTCTCGAGGAAGGCCTTCTCACTCATTTCAAGCGCCCTCTTAATCATCTTAACTTCATATTCATCTTTCTTCATACGTTCCTCCTTCACCATGTTGCTCACATCCCCCGCTCCAAGATCTGTAATTAACCTTATCGCTGTATTGAAGTCCAAGTACTTCAAGTCAGCCATCATGGGCTCGTTATTGCATAACTCTTTGACCTCCTTGATTGGGAGCATACGACGTCTTGTCTTGATTACGTTTATCCAAGGCACTGATTCCTTGGCTCTTTCGTACTCTAGCTCGGGCACCATTAGGTAATCTTCATCTTTTCCGATCAAGAGGTATGCAGAGTCGAAGCCTGTGAGCCAAGCCACGTTTGAAGGAGCCAAGAGGAGAGTACAAGGTGGAAGCGTTTTCCTCTTCAGAAAGTAATGATCCTTAAACATGATCCTACCCAATAAACCTTTGCATACTTGATTATTTATTATATATCAAAAGTGTAACACGAGAGAGTGTTACCAAAAAGGGGTGAGCAAGTATATCGGATAGAAGGAAGGGCTTTAGAGCCTTTTAAGCCTTGTAACCCTCCGCATTAGCTATGCCTATGCTCTCCTTGAGCTTCTGTTGCGCTATCGCTTGTGCCTCTTCCAGTATCTTAGCTGCGTCAGCATCTAAGTACACATCGGCGAATATCTCGCCTCCAAACTCGCTCTCGGCAAGATCGTCTATCACGTTCACCAGTTCCTCGAATTCTTCCTCCATGGTCGGTATTAGTTGCTTCACAACACCCATTAAGTTCTTCAAGTCGTTTGCGATGGGTTTGAGTGCGAAGGCTGCATCTCCTATGGTTAATACGCTCTGTATCTTTAGGCTCGCTTGCTCCAACTTAACATCTATCATCATCATACTCTTTATTATTCTCTTCAAATTGGCTATCTCACTAGCATAGACCTTGGCTCTGAGTTCGTCACCATTCTTCTGAGCCTCTATTAGCTTGTTCATCAATTCTTCCTTCTTCTGTTCGGCCCTCGCCATGTATACCTCTAGCTTTCTCCTCGTCTTCTCTATTTTCCTGTAAGCTTCTAGGAACTTTGCCCTAAGCCCCACGTCACATCCCGTTGCTACCTTAGGCGGCAACGAGGTTTGACACCTCCCTAGATAGTACTATTTAAGTATTATCCAGAGGCATCGAATCGAAATATTTTAAGGTGAGAGGGTAGCCTCGTCGGGAGCGAGCATGCCCAGGAAGAGGAAGCTCTATAAGATTTTAACGCCCGAGCCGCGTTCCAAGTTCATAAAGGTGAGGTGCCCAACGTGCAAGAACGAACAAATAGTGTTCAGTCATGCGACGTACCCAGCGACGTGCTTGATGTGTGGTACCAAGCTAGTGGAGCCTACTGGCGGCAAGGCCAAGATATTAGCAGAGATTGTACGTATACTAGAGTGAGGCATGTTTTTCTCTCCAACCTTTAAAATGTTCCAAACGGAAAGGCGTACACTGTTTTCCCACCCGAAGCCCAATGCTTAATACCTTCTGACACACCCAGAGGCTGGTCGTAATCGTGACCATCTACGAGGAAGCTCGAAGGGGTATTCTCACAGATGAGATGAAGGAAGTTGCAAAAATAGAGGGAGTGGAGCCAGAAGTCGTGAGAAGAGGCCTTGCTGCAGGTAGGATCGTGTTACTAAGGAACATAAAGAGGGTTGGAAAGGTAAAGCTTGTAGCAGTCGGAGAAGGTATGTTAACCAAGGTGAACGCAAACATAGGCACCAGCAACACTTTAATAGACCTAAACATGGAGGTTGAGAAGGCAAAAATTGCGAAGAAGTATGGGGCTGACACAATAATGGACCTCTCAACCGGAGGCAACTTAGACGTGATCAGGAGGAAAATAATGGAAGCGGCTGAGCCACTCCCCCTGGGAACGGTCCCCATATATCAAGCTTTTATGGACGTCACCCTCAGGAAGGGTGCAGGCCTCTACATGACGGAAGACGACATACTTAACACGATTGAGAAGCATCTGAAAGACGGAGTAGACTTCATGACTCTCCATGTGGCCTTAACAAAGGAGCTTGCTATGAAGGCCGTTAAGAGCAACAGAGCGGAACCCATCGTCAGCAGAGGAGGCAGCATAATAGCTGCTTGGATGCTTGAGCACGATAAGGAGAACCCACTACTCACGAACTTCGACTATATCTTGGAGATGTTTAGGGAATATGATGCAGTGATTAGTCTGGGCGACAGCTTGAGGCCCGGAGCCTTAGAGGACGCACACGACGAACTCCACGTCTCAGAGCTGATAGAGAACGCACGATTGGTTAAGAGAGCAAGAGAAGCTGGAGTTCAAGTGATGCTCGAGGGGCCCGGTCACGTGCCCTTGGACAGGGTTATAGCGGACGTTAAGATGGCAAAGAGGTTGACCGAAGGGGCTCCGTACTACATACTGGGCCCACTGGTGACCGACATAGCAGCCGGCTACGACCACATAGCCGGAGCGATAGGAGGTGCGCTAGCAGCCGCTCACGGAGCTGACTTCCTCTGCTATGTGACGCCAGCAGAGCACTTGAACTTACCGAACCCAGAGCAAGTGAGGGAAGGCGTAATAGCTTTCAGAATAGCCGCTCATGCCGCGGATATAGTGAAGTACCCAGAGAGGGCCATGAAAGTTGACATAGAGATGGGGAGGTGTAGGGGCAAACTTGACTGGGAATGCATGATAAACCTCTCCGTAGATCCGGACAAGGCCAAGGAGATAAGGAACCAGTACGGACCTACTCCCTTGAAGAGCTGTAACA
>WAOJ01000130.1 GCA_015521275.1 Desulfurococcales archaeon
CTACTTACAAGTCTACGTGTTTTCGAAGAATCCAGAGCTTGCGGCACGCTATGGTAACGCACTAGTCCTCATGGTTACGTTGACTGTAATATACGCATTACTAGAACTCTTTGAGAGTTTCAAGAAATTCCTGCGTTACATAATAATGGTTGGGTGGGCCATATTGGTCTTCGCTCTCGTCTTTAACTATTTAAGCGCGCACAAATAGAGTTTCATTTTTTCATCGAGATTATTTTCCTTATTACCTCCGGAAGCTCGTTTATGTTAACCCGTATCTGCTCCCACGTATCCCTGTCCCTAACTGTTACGGTATCATCCTCCAAACTCTGGAAATCTATCGTTACCGCCACCGGAACCCCTATTTCATCATACCTAGCGTATCTTCTGCCTATAGACCCCTTCTCGTCGTATTCGACCCTTAGTCCTTCTTCCAATAACATTTGCCAAACTTCCTTAGCCTTGTTTATCAACGCCTCCTCCTCAAGCAATGGAAACACTACAGCTTGTATTGGTGCCAAGTACTTAGGTATGGATAGTATCAACCTTCCGTCCTTCTCTTTAAGAGCATGCTCTAGAGCGACGTAGAGCAACCTCTCAACGCCGAATGATGGTTCGACTACGTGAGGTATGAACTTCTCACCCGTTATCACATCTTCTCTTTCCTCAATCCACACTATACCTTTTTCTATCCTTTCACCGGCTACTTCTACATATCCTTTATCATAAAGCTCTCTCTCAATGACCTCCGGATCCTTCCTCTTAAGCTCCTCAATTATTTCCTTGGCCTTTGACTTGTATCTCATCCCGAGTTCTTTTGCATTCCATCTAACTACCTTTACCCTCACTCTCTTAGGCTCCTTGAACTTTCTGAAGGCATAAAGATCTTTCCCACTATATTGAATGTGCCTCCTTAGATCATAGTCTCCCCTATATGCATGTCCGCTTACCTCCATCCAACCGTATCTCTCAGTCTTCACGAGCTGGTCATAGGTCTGTGACGAGTAATGCGCTCTTTCTTCTGGACTTTTCTCCTCAAAGTATTGATCTTCATCACTTACACCCAAGAGGTTAAGTAGCTCCTTAGCCTTCAACATCCAGTAAGCCATCCACTCATTCATTATCCAGCCCTTCTCAAGAGCTTCCTTTACTGTAACTTCTACGGGCTCCTTCTGACCTCCCTTAGCCAGCTCCCAAGGTAACAATCTTATCTTAGCATTATAATCAAGAGGGGGTCTTCCGGGATTTAACGGATCGATGAAGAACTCTATCTCCGCTATGGTAAACTCTCTAAGACGCAACAAACCTTGACGTGGGCTGATCTCGTTTCTACCGACTCTCCCTATCTGAGCGATGCCAAAAGGTAGCTTCTCTCGCATTAGCTGATAAACTCTCTTAAAGTTAACGAAAGCTCCTTGGGCCGTTTCCGGTCTTATGAAGCCCCTGTCACCTTCATAAGGTCCTATCTGAGTTTGAAACAGTAACAGGAAGGGTTTTACCTCACCGAGCTCGCCACCACAAACGGGACATCGGATGTTATTTTCTTTAATTATCTTGGTTAGATCTTCGGGTTTAAGCCCTTCTACCTTCAGACCAGTAACCTCCTCTATTAAGTGATCTGCTCTGAACTTCCTACCACAGCTCTTGCATTCTACGACGGGGTCCGTGAAGTTCTCTACATGGCCTGAAGCTTCGAGCACTTTGTAGGGAGTTATCATAGGCGTCTCTATTTCAACCACTATTCTCTGAAGCGGATGTATCATAATCTTCTTCCACAGCTCCATTATTTTGTTCTTTAGCTCCTTGCCTAACGGACCCAGATCGTAAAAGCCCGCGACGCCCCCGTATATCTCCCAAGAAGGCCAGTAGAAGCCTCTTCTCTGCGCTAGATCTGCAACCTTGGAGGCCTTGTCCTTCAAACCTAGAACCACCCGCTACGATAGCGTTGAGAGAGGGATTATACGATCACCTTAGCGCGACTAGGATAGCTAAAAGAACGAAACTCAATTTGTTCGACGGGGTACTGACTCATGTACGTCTTAAAAGCAAAGAAGCTTTACGTAGGCGACGGTTCCGTGAAGAATAATGTGTATATAGGAATTGAAAAAGATATGATAGTTCATGTAGGTGAAGAGATAGGCGGTGAGTACCTCGGAGAGTTTAAAGTGGTGACGCCATCCTTCATAGATCCTCACTCGCACATAGGTATGGATAGGGCAGGCGAACCTTGGTATGAGGAGGAAGCTAACGAGACTATGGACTCCTTGCTTCC